>JAQTMD010000092.1 GCA_028714595.1 Candidatus Omnitrophota bacterium | reverse complement strand
CCCGCTGTTGAACCCTTTGCGCACTAAGACGCCGTGCGTTCCCAAAACAATTTCGTCGGCGGAAGCAACGCGCCGCAAAGGCGACAACACGGAAATCTCGATCGAAATGTTCGCCAGGTCGCGGACGCGCACCGGCGCAAAACGCGGGTCCCCGGTTCCCGCCTCCACCGCCATGTCCCGCACGGTGGCGTACAGCGGCCCCCGGCCGACCATGTTCCCGATGCAGCCGCGCAGCTCGCCGGATTGATGCAGGGTCACGAACGCCCCCATCTCCTTTGCGAGCACCGGGTCGTTCTCTTTTATGTCCGGGGCTTTGCGCGTTTTCAGATACTGCTCGATCGTGCTGCGCGCGATCTCAAGCAATCGCTTCTTCTGACCTTTATCCAACAGCATACCCACCTCGTTTTTTTGCGGCCCGTCGATAATAACCAGACTGCCGTATCCCACAGTCCACTCTCCTGCCCTTTTCACACCGGTAACTTCGGCTGAATTGGTGTACGCCTCCACGATCGCCCTGGTATGTCCCATCTCTTTTGCCAGAAGCATGGTTGCCACGACCCCGAAACCACCGCATAACTGCATGCGCTTTTGGGCCAGACCCTGGTACAGCCCTTCGGCATCCATGGCCTGGATGCATGATAACGTCAGCCGGTCGATCAATTCTGCCTCCCGGTAATCGTATCCGTGATACATGTCCGATGAAGCCACGACCAGCACGTCATTCCGTCCTGCGATAACTTTCTTCAGCGCAGCGGCGATCTCCTGGCATTTCCGGAACGAACAATCGCCGACCATGACCGGCACAATGGAAAAATCCTTGAGCGTCCTTTGCAGAAAAGGCAGCTGCACTTCCAGGGTATGCTCCCGGTCAAACGCGCGGGGCTGGAAGGCAAATCCCGGCTCTATCGCCAGCAGCGCCTTGCCGAAAGCGGCATCAACCGGTACATCGCCCAGCGGAGTGCGGAACGCGCCTTCAGGCCAGACCGTAGCCCCCTCGATTCCGGAATAGTGGACCGGAGCAAGGATGACGACGGTCTTATAGGAGGCGCCTTTGATCAGCTTATACGCGTGCCCGGCAGTGGATCCCGAGTAATCGTACCCTGCGTGCGGGGCGATGAGCGCGAATATCTTGCCTTCGACCGCAGTGGTCTTCGCTGTCTCCAGGAAACCGTCGATCTGTTTTGCGAGGTCAGCGGCCTTGGCCGGATAAAAGGCACCGGCGACATTGGGCTGCTTCACTGTCGCAGGAGCGGCATATAAAACGCCGCTCGTGCACATGAAAGCGGCGCCAATGCACAAGGACACAACGATACGAACCAGCGGCCTTCTCATTGCCATACTCCTTTGATAGGAAAGCCGCAAAACTCGCAATTCCCGTCTTTGATATGTATCTCCTCGACCATATAGCCGGCGCGCCTGATCACGACCTTCTTGCACGTGGGGCAAACGGTATTCTCCGCCTCATGGCCCGGCACATTGCCGATATACACGTAGTTCAGGCCGCAGTCAAGCGCTGTGGCACGCGCCTGCTCAAGCGTTTTGACCGGAGTCGGTATGATACCCGGAAGCTTATACATCGGGTACGCCCTCGAAAAATGAAGCGGGGTATCCGGCCCAAGATTGTCTTTTATCCACGAACACATCTTCCTGATCACGGCCATGTCGTCGTTGTAACCGGCGATGATGAGATTGGTGATCTCGACATGCACCCCTTCTTCTTTGAGTACCTTAAGCGCCCGTACTACCGGTTCTAAGCTGCCCTCGCACATCTTCGCGTAGTATTCGCTGGAAAAACCTTTGAGGTCGATATTGGCGGCATCCAGGTATTTGGCAAGATTGCGCAGCGGCTGCTCATTGATGTATCCGTTGGAATGCATGCACGTGCGCACGCCCTGCTCATGGGCTTTTTGTGCGGTCTCAAGCATGTATTCGTAGAAAACCGTGGGCTCGGTATAAGTAAAGGCAATGGTCGGCGAGCTTTGAGCCTTTGCCCTGCCGACAAGCTCTTCTGGGCTAAGCGGCTCGTAGTTCAGTTCCTCGGGCCCGCGCTGGGATATTTCCCAGTTCTGGCAAAACTTGCAATTCAGGTTGCAGCCGGCAGTGGCCGCCGAAAATGCGCGGGTCGCCGGCAAAAAGTGGAACAGCGGTTTTTTCTCGATGGGATCAACGTGCACGGCAACGGGTTTTCCGAAGGAAAGCGCGATGAGTTTGCCGTCCTGGTTCTGGCGCACGCGGCAGTATCCCCGTTTGCCGGGAGATATAACGCAGAACCGCGGGCAGAGCTCGCACTGCACGTTCTTTCGGGCGAGTATTTTGTAAAACCACGCCTCTTTACCAACCGGTTGGGCGAAGAGCCCGGGCAGGATAAACGTCAGCGAAACAAGGCAGGCAAAGAGCAGGAATGCGTGCGATCCGCGTTTCATGGACGGACGATGCAGATTTTTGTGGAGCTGGGGGGAGTCGAACCCCCGACCCCTTCGTTGCGAACGAAATGCTCTCCCAACTGAGCTACAGCCCCGAGTAATCTATTTTTTGTTGCTGAGGGCGCCCGAACGCTACGAAGTACCCGGAGGACAGCCCCCTGAATCGTAAACTCTAACTTACCACAAGTTGTCGTTCTTGGCAAATACAAATCGCATCAGCCGCCGGGCGTACCCCCGGTAACCAGAAACGGGGTTTCGAAAGATCGGCTGCGCAGGACTTCGCTGAACTGCCCCTGTTTTTGAGTTCTCTCGATCAAAAAAAACAGAGAAGCGGACAACGCGGGAAAGACGCGCGAGAGCAATTTACTGACGCCGGGAGGAAAAGGATAGAAATTCGAGCCCTTGAGCTCCTTAACGACGAAAAAACCGCCGGTCTCGACAAACTTCTTGAAATCCCGGTACGTCACTCCCCTGACATGCGGGCCCAGCAGTTCCAGGCAGGTCGGCTGGATGCCGAATAAGAACAGTATCCGGTTATGCAGCGATGCCATGTTCGGGACGCCGACGATCGCATGCCCTCCTCTCTTAAGGACACGCGATATCTCGGAAAAAACCCAGAATATCTCCTTGGTATGTTCAATGATCTGATTGGCGATGACCAAGTCAACCGAACCTTCGGCAAGGGGGAACGGTTCCCGCTCGATGTCTTTGCAATAGACGGTGACGCCCTGCTGCCTCCCCTGTTCCACGTGGCTTGGCTGGCAGTCAATGCCTAACAGATCCAGCCTGCATCCGGACAGCGCCGCGCGCACGTTGGCCAGGTCCTGCCCTGACCCGAACCCGATGTCCAGCACCCTGGACGTTTTGGGTTCTGCGCCGCGGACTGCGACGACCTCTCGCGCCCAGCGGGCAATGATCTCCCTCCCGAAATTCAGGTACTCGGTCTTTACATAAACCCGGCCTGCCCAGGAAACAAAAGGGTTATTCACGCCTGCTCCTCATGCAGCTTTCCGGGCAAAGGCATAGATATCCGAACCTCTGCCCGGTCTGCTGATCTCAAAAATCATCCAGATGATGAACGCCAAAGGCGCAATACATACCAGAGCGACTTTTCTAAGCGCCGGATATACGCGCGCAAGAGATCCGCTTTTTTTGCCGGCTGGTGCGCTGACCACCGCTCCGTACCAGCGCCCGAAAAAGGCCTTGATGAGCGAAGAATATACGTTCGCCTGTACGCAATAAAAAGGAAGCGTTGAATCGTCGATCGTGACTACCCTGAAACCGTTGTTTTCCAGGAATCCGCTCAGCGACTGCCTTGTCCACCGGGTAAAATGGTGCGGCGGGTAATCATGCAGCTCACGGCTGAAAACGAGCAACCGGTTATTATTAGGAAGGCAGACGGCGATTGCCCCGTCCGGCAACAGCATCTCCCGTACCTTCCTGATAAAAGCCCGGGGATCCTCGACATGCTCAAGCACGCCGAAGAGTACGATCACGTTGAATTTTTCATTTCCCCGCTTTGCGTAGAACCCTTCAAAGTCTATCTGTTCCACGTCGCGCAGGCCCAATCCTCGCGCCTTCCTGATCTGCCGGGCGTCGGAATCGATGCCGCTTACCCGGAAACCCGCTCTCTGGGCAAGCAGCAGGAAATTCCCGCTTCCGCAGCCGATATCGAGCAGCGTGCCTTTGTGCGGTATATTTTCGCTCAGGAACAGCGCATACTCCCATCTCACCTTTATATCTGCGCTGCCGTCCCTGAACGGGAAAGCCTTATAGTACCAGTCGGCGCACGGAAGCCGCATCGGTACGGAGCTTACCACGCCGCACTGCGCGCAGCGATACAACTGGTACGTCTGACCGCTGGCAGGGTCAGTGTGCTCCTCGACGAAATGTCCCTCGGTTTCCTTCTGACAGATCAAGCAGTTCATTGCCGGCCTCGCACGGCAGTTATCATGTCGACCAATCGCCGGGCATTGTAAAACCCCTGATAATCCGTTTGCATCTGTTTTATCCCGGCGCGATATTCCGGGAGCCGGTCTAGTGCCGGGGCTATGACTGCGATGATATCGTCCGCGTCCAGCCGGAACGCCAGCTTTTCCAATCCGTAGTGCGACAATTCGTCTGCCATCCAGGTGTTCTGCGATACGAACGGTATCTTGCCCGCAATAACCGCTTCGACGAATATATTGGAGGTGACCACCCTGTAGACCTCGTCCCGGTACGGCAGCACGATCGCGTCGCTCTCCAGCAGCAGGCTGTAATAATCCGGCAGAGACAGCGAACCCCGTATGACCTTCAGGCGGGGGATTGCCTTTGCCGCGGTCTCTAACCTGGCCGCAGCCCGGTACACGGCCTCGGTGTCTTTTTTCGGCTGCACGTTTTTTTGCACGTCGGCCTGGCAGATGATAAAGACCCGGTTTAAAAGCTCTCTGTCTTTCGCCAGTCTTTCTACGGCACTGACGAAGACATCAAAGCCTTTACCGTAGCGCGCACCGCCGATATAAGAAAGCGTTATGGCATCTTTATAGGCGTCCGGCTTAAAACGTGCGCTCGAACCGCCTCCGGCGCCGAGCCGTAACGGATAGACCGGCATGGAGGACAGGGTGATCTTCTTGCCCAGCAGCCGTTCGAATTCCGGGATGAGCATCCTGCCGTCGGAGTGATAGATCACGCTGCCGGCCAAAGGGGCGAGCATGAATTTTGTTATGACCCGGTACAGCATCCCCAGCACGAAAGTCGCCGTTCGCGAACTGCGGACGTACCTGAAATGTAATCCGATGCGGAACGTGCAGTCTTTTGCGACGAACGAACGCCGGTGCCTCCGCAAGAAACAGGCGAATGAGAAGAATTCGAATACGTATAACGTGTGGCAGAATACTACGTCCCCTTCCTGCAGCGCAAAACCCGGGTTGTCGAAGAAACTCCTCTGGAGTTTTGCATTGGAAGAGCGTATGGCCCTGGTCAGTCTGATAAGGGACGCGAGCGGGTTGCCGGCGAGGAAGAATTTGTCGGTTATGCTTTCCAGAGCGGGGTAAAAACCGTCTATCCGCAGGCGGGAGTCTTTGTTGCCGAAAATGACGAACGGGATATTCCTCTTTTTCAACTCGGCGCACAACGCAGTATTGTAGAAGAAATTATGGCCGCTCAGGTCCGACAGGAAGGGGTCAACGACGATTACCCGCATAGGCGCTTGATACGTACCATTGGTACGTTATCTCTAATCCTTTCTTGATATCGGTTTTGGGCTTCCATCCCCGGGATGACAGGCGCGTACTGTCCAGGAGCTTCCTGGGCATGCCGTCGGGCCGGGCGGGATCGAATTCTATCTTGCCTTTATATCCGACCACGCCCTTGACAAGCTGCGCCAGTTCTTTTATGGATACGTCGCTGCCGGCGCTTATGTTCACCAGTTCCGGTGAGCCGCGTTTGATGATGAACATGCAGGCGTCCGCAACGTCATCGACGAAGATAAAGTCACGGCGGGGTTTGCCCGTTCCCCACAGGACGACCTTCGGCAAACCCGCGCATTTTGCCTCATGGAACTTACGGATGAGCCCGGCTGCCACATGTCCTCCCAAAGGATCGAAATTGTCGTGCGGGCCGAAAATATTGGCGGCAACGCAGGGGATAAAATCGGTGTGAAACTGTTTGTTAAAAGACCGGCACAGCACAATGCCGGATATCTTGGCGACCGCGTGGGCGACGTTGGTAGGCTCGGGGTATCCCGTTAACAGGTATTCCTCTTTCATGGGCTGCCGGCAATCCCTCGGATACACGCAGGCGCATGCCAGAAAGAGCAGCCGTTTAACGCGCGCCCGGCAGGCGCAGTGCATGACATTGCACTCGATCAACAGGTTCGGGTAAATGAAATCCACCGGGCGCCGGTCATTGGCCATGATCCCGCCTACGCGGGCAGCCAGAAGAAAAATAAAATCGGGCCGGTTCCGTTCGAAGAACCTGTTCACCGCGCGTTGGTCGGTCAGATCCAGTTCCCG
>JAQTMD010000091.1 GCA_028714595.1 Candidatus Omnitrophota bacterium | reverse complement strand
GAGATCATCGAGCGGATGATACTGGAAGGGATACTGGAAAAACCATGAACACTGCACTCAAGATCCTCATCATCGCATTGCTGATCGCGGTGCTGGGCATCCTCTCCATTTTCAGCAGTACGAGCAGGAAAGAGGGAGGGTTTTTTCAGACGCTCTATCAGCGCCAGATCCTCTGGGTGGTCCTGGGGCTTTTGTCCTTCTGGTTTTTTTCTAATTTCAATTACCGGCGTCTCTGGGACTGGACGTATTTCATCTATGCCGTGGTGATCCTGCTCTTGCTCCTGGTGTTTGTCCTGGGTATCGTACGGCTCGGCGCGCAGCGCTGGCTCAAGTTCTGGTGGCTCCAGGTCCAGCCTACCGAGATCGCCAAGCTCATCGTGCTCATATTCCTGGCGAAATATTTCAGCAAGAAGTCCGTTGATGACGTGGCGCTCAAGGCTCAGAAATTCGGGCTGGTACGGGCGCTGGTTGTCCCGTTTGTCTTCGTGGCCATACCCATGGGACTGATCATCGAACAGCCCGACCTGGGAAGCGGCGCGATCGTGTTCTTCATATTTTTCATCATGCTGTTTTTGAGCAAGGTAAAACTGCGCTATATCGTGATCTTTTTGCTCATCGTGGCGAGCCTGGTACCGGTATCGTGGTATTTTCTCAAAGATTACCAGAAGGACCGGATCCGGGTATTTCTCGATCCCAACATCGATCCGCTCGGCGCCGGATACACGGTGATCCAGTCCAGGATCGCCATCGGTTCAGGCGGATTCTTCGGCAAAGGGTGGAAGGAGGGCACGCAGAGCCAGTTAAAATTCCTGCCGGAGGCGCATACGGATTTCATATTTGCCACGTTTGCCGAAGAATGGGGGTTTGCCGGGGCGCTGGTGGTCATCGGGCTTTATTTCCTCCTGGTGCGCCAGGGCATCCATATCGCGGAACGCACCGGCGATCACTACGGTCAGCTTTTGAGCACCGGCATCGCCTGTATGCTCTGCATCCAGGCCTGCATCAACATCGCCATGACCATGGGCCTGGCGCCCGTGGTGGGGCTGCCGCTGCCGCTGATGAGCTACGGCGGCTCCTCGGTGATCACCACGTTCTCGGCGCTGGGCATCATGGCCAACGTCTCCAAGACCCGCGCCGTCTTCTAGCGCGGGCGGCGCTGTTTCGACTCGATTATTGCACGGCAATGCTTCCGGGTTGCTCGCGTGCTGAAAATTTTTGCCGTGCGCTGCGGTTTACGGCTCGTCCGTTGCAGGAATTCTTAGAGTAATGGTCCGTGCGCGTCAGTTCCTGCACTCCCGCGCCGTAAATCCTTGCGCACATTTGCCAAAAATTTTCTCATGCACGCTCACAACCCGTCAGCATCGCCGCATAATCAACTCGAATCAAAATCAAGCCGTCCGCCGCCGAGGCCTGAAGTCGCGTGTTTTCTGGAAGATAGATATCAAGAAGGAGGTGCAGCATGAATTGGTTTGAAAGGTACGGATTGATCGGTTCTTTCGCATTGATATTCCTTCTGCTTCCTTTCTTATTCAACGATTACTTCAGTATTCAGGATTTAACAAGTGGAGGGTATATTCCTTTTTTAGTCGCGTGCGTCTTGCCCGTTGGCTATTTATTTTTTGTAATTTCTCAGATTTTCTATTATTTGGGATGGGGAGGTGAGCAGATCCATAAATCCATAAAGGAAGGTCTTTCTGATGAAGAAAGAGCGAGGCTGGAGTTATCGTGTTGTGATTCCGAAGAGATTGTGGAAACAAAATTGACAACTGCCTTTAGACTTTCAAAATACTCAGATAGATATGTAAGATTGGGAGATCATGGAACCAAAAGATGGGGCGTATTTTCTGTAAATTCGGCAATCAGGCTGGCGGTCATTTGTTCTTTGCTTATATATTTTCCAGCTAAATGGTGGAAAATACAAATTAAGGATTTTTTTATGTTGCACAAAGATTTGGCATCCCTTTTTCTCATCATCGTTCTTCTTATCGTCTTGTACTTGTCTAACAAGCTGTTGGGCAGCCATATTAAGACTATAAACACCAATATGATTAAACATTACATTACACATCCTCAAGAGTAAATTGTTTTAGATAATTATGCTACCTGACGACCTTTTACTGGGAGTGAGGAAGCCGGGGCAGTATATCGGCGAAGAGTGGAATGTCTCACGCAAGGACTTTGATGCGGCCGGCGTGAAGTTCTGCCTTTGTTTTCCGGACCTGTATGAAGTGGGAATGAGCAACCTCGGCCTGCGCATCCTGTACGGCGTTCTCAATGAGCGGTCAGATGTCGTTTGCGAGCGCTGCTTTGCGCCTGCGCCGGATATGGAAGCGCTTTTGAGGAAAGAGAAGGCGCCCCTGTATTCCCTGGAGTCCGGGAAGCCGCTGGCTGATTTTGACATCATCGGTTTTTCTCTGGGCTATGAACTGTGTTATACCAATATCCTCGCAATGCTTGAGCTGGCAGGGATCCCGCTCAGGACTGCGCAACGCGACCGGCACCATCCACTGGTCATTGCCGGCGGGCCTGCTGCGCTCAATCCCGAGCCGGTCGCCGATTTTTTCGATGCGGTCATTATCGGGGAGGCCGAAGAGGCAGTGCTGGAAGCGCTCGAAGAGTATAGAAGACAGGAGCGGGGTTTTAAAAAGGGCGCGGTCTCCCGGAAAGAGCTGCTGTTTGCCCTGTCGCAGGTCAAAGGCGTGTACGTCCCGTCGCTCTACGATGTAACGTATGCTGCGGATGGAAGCATCGAATCGTTTGTCCCGAAGGAAAAAGGCGTTCCTCAAAAAGTGCAGAAGCGGTTCATCGGAGATCTTGATGCGTCGTTTTTCCCCGTTGACTGGCTCGTGCCGAATGTTTCCATCGTCCACGACCGGCTTTCTTTAGAGGTCATGCGCGGCTGCCCGAATCGCTGCCGTTTCTGCCAGGCCCGCAGCCAGTATTATCCGCTGCGTACCAGGAAGCCGAAGTCGGTGGTCGGGCTGGCCGATGCATTGTATCGGGCGACGGGATATGAAGAGCTGTCGCTGCTCGGGCTTTCGGTGAGCGACTATCCCGGCCTGGCAGAGGTCGTGCGGCCGCTTATCGAGCGTTTCAGGCCCGAAGGGATAAGCGTCTCCATCCCTTCGGTAAAGCCCCGGACCATACTTTCGGAACTGGCGGGCCTGATCGCAACCATCAAGAAGACCGGCCTGACTTTTGCCCCTGAAGCTGCCACAGCGCGGATGCGCTCTATCATCGGCAAGGATTTCGACGAAGCGGAATTCTTCAACACGCTTGCCCAGGCGTTCGGTGCGGGTTACCAGCACGTGAAGCTTTATTTCATGATCGGCCTTCCCTTTGAGAGCGAGACTGACCTGGAAGACATCCTGGATTTTTCTTGCCGCGTATCAGAGCTGCGGCGCGGCATAACCAAGAGGCCGGCCCAGGTCAATGTCAGCGTGAACACCCTTATCCCGAAACCGCATACCGCGTTCCAGTGGTTCGGCATGCTTGAGCAGGATGCCATGCGCGCCAAACAGCAGTCTATCCGGGAGAAAAACAGGAATCGCAGTATACGGTTAAGTTTCCATGACCCTGCCATGAGTTTCCTGGAAGGGGTCTTCAGCAGGGGCGACCGCAGGCTTTCCGCGGTGATCGAGGCTGCCTTCAGGAAGGGCTGCCGCCTTGACGCCTGGGGCGAGCACCTGCGTTTTGACTTCTGGCTTGAGGCATTTTCGCAATGCGGCATCGAACCGGGCCTCTACCTGAAAGAAAAGGCCCTGGAAGAACTCCTGCCCTGGGATTTCATCGATACCGGGGTTTCCCGCGATTTCCTGGTCGAGGAGTACCAAAAGGTCAAGGATCCGGCTCCCCTCTGATTTGCTCGCCTGAAACGCTCGCAAATCGATATGTGGGGAGTTAATTCGCAGACGCGAAGAGTATTGTGATAGGCGCTATGGTTTACGTCGCGCCTGCGGCGCTTCGTAAACCATCTGCTCATTAACAAAATCATTGCCTTTAAATAAGATACATTGTATAATCAGGTATCTAACCCGTAGAGAATCGTATGCCGCTTAAAAAGGTCATTAATAAACAATTAGGCGAGTTGCTCATGGATTTCGGCGTCATTAATCATCAGCAACTGGAAAAGGCGTTGACGGTCCAGAAGCAGAAAGGGCAGGGTCTGATCGGCGAAATACTCGTCGAACTGGGATTCGCCAAAGAAGAGGACATTGCCCAGGCGCTCACGGTCCAGTACGGGTTTCCGTACCTTCCGCTGTCCAATTACGAGATCAGCCCCGAGGTCATCTCTATCGTGCCGGTCAAGATCGCCCGTGCGCACGGACTCATTCCCATCGACAGGATCGGCAACAACGTAACGCTGGTCATGGCAAATCCTTTGAACGCTAAGGCGATCGAAGACGTCGAGACGCACTGCGGCTGCAGCGTCCAGGTGTTCGTCTCCACCCTGTCCGAGATCAGGAATGCGATAGAAAAATATTATAAATAAGGTAAAAGGCAGAAGGCAAAAGTAAAAAGTAGGAGGCACTTTTACCTTCTGCCTTTTTGTTTTCACGGCGCGTATTGCTTTCGACGAAACTATGGTTTCCTTAAAAGACCGTCTCACCGAGATATTCATCAAGAACAAGCTCCTGACGCAGGAGCAGCTCGCCCAGGCCCTTGAGGAACAGAAGAAGAAGGGAGGGACTTTGAGCGAGGTCATCGTGGCCTTGAAGTTCATCAAAGACCAGGACCTGATGACGGTCTTGAGCGAAGGACTGAATTTTCCGCTGATCGACCTGAAGCGCTTCAAGGTCGACCCCGAGGTGCTCAAGCTGATCCCTTACGACGTCGCCCGCCGGTACCGCATACTTCCCGTATCCAGGATCGGCGACATCCTCACCCTTGCCATGGCCGATCCGTTGAACATCTTTGCCATCGACCACGTCGAATCCCTCACCGGTTTTAAGATTAACCCCATCATCTCCTCCAGCCAGGACATCATCGCCACCATCGAGACGTCGTACCCGGACACCACCAAGGAGATCATCAACGACCTCGTCAAAAAGATGTCGTCCGCTTCCATCGAACTCGTCAGGGAAGAGGCCGTGTCCGAGGGTGACCTGGGCAGGTCGCCGGAAGACGCGCCGACGGTCAAGGTGACCGACTACATCCTGGAAGAAGCGGTAAACAAGAAGGCCTCGGATATCCTCATCGAGCCGTTCGAGAAAAAAGTGCGCGTGCGCTTCCGCGTCGACGGGATCCTGCAGGAGGCGCAGACGCCGCCCAAGAACATGCACGCCTCGATCGTCTCCCGCGTCAAGGTCATGTCGCTGTTGGACATCGCCGAGCACCGCCTGCCCCAGGACGGCAGGTTCAAGGCAAAGGTCTCCGGTAAGGAGGTCGATTTTCGCGTATCCATCCTGCCGTCGAGTTTCGGCGAGAAAGTTGCCATCCGCATCCTTGATAAAACTCAGGCGATGCTCGACGTCGACCGGCTGGGTTTCAGCGAGCCGGTAGTGGCGGAGATGAAGAAACTGGCAAAGCTGCCCCACGGCATGATGGTGGTCTGCGGCCCCACGGGATCGGGAAAGACAACGACCCTGTATTCGCTGCTCAAATACGTGGACAGCCCCCAGAAGAACATCGTCACCGTCGAAGACCCGGTCGAGTATCAGCTGGAAGGCATCAACCAGGTCTCGGTGCGCACCGACGTAGGGCTTACCTTCGGGGCTGCCCTGCGTTCCATCCTGCGGCAGGATCCCAACATCATAATGATCGGCGAGATCCGTGATTTCGATACCGTGGATATCGCGATCAAGAGCGCCCTGACGGGGCATCTGGTGCTTTCTACGATACACACGACCACCGCGTGCGGCTCGATCGTCCGGCTGATCAATATGGGCGTGGAGCCGTTCCTCATCGATTCCGCGGTCATCTGCATCCTGTCGCAGCGGCTGGTACGCAAGGTCTGCCAGTACTGCAAAGAAGAACAAAAGATGAGCCAGGATGTCCTGGATTCCCTGCGCATCCGCGTGGATGCCGCTTCAAAGCCGAAGTTTTTCCGCGGCAAAGGGTGTCCCCGGTGCCTTAACCTCGGCTACAGCGGCAGGGTCAGCCTCGGAGAGCTGCTCATTCTTACGCCGGCTGTGCGAGAGCTTATCCTGAACCGGGCGCAGGAACACATCATCAAGCAGCAGGCGCGCAAAGAGGGGATGAAGACGCTGCGGGAAGACGGCGTGCGCGCGGCGCTCGCCGGCCTGACGTCCCTGGAGGAAGTAGTGCGCATCACCGCTCCGGACGATTAATGAGGCAGGTATGAAGGGATTAAAAGACAATCTCATAGAGCTTTTGCTTACCAACAAGCTGGTCACGCAGGAGAAGCTTGACCGGGCGCTGGCGATCCAGAAGGAGAAAGGCATCTCCCTGCGCAACGTCCTGATCCAGGAG
>JAQTMD010000090.1 GCA_028714595.1 Candidatus Omnitrophota bacterium | reverse complement strand
AGAAATTCGACGAGCCCTTAGGCGTTTCCACCGGAGCAGCAGTAGTCTTTGGCGCGACCGGCGGCGTCATGGAAGCAGCGCTGCGCACTGCCTATGAGGTCCTGACCGGCAAGACCCTGGAAAAAGTGGATTTCGAAAGCGTCCGCGGGCTCAAGGGGATCAAGACCGCGGATATCGATGTCGACGGCACAATCGTCAAGGTCGCCGTCGCCAGCTCCCTAAGCAATGCCCGGGTCCTGCTGGACGAAGTGCAACAGGAAAAATCCCCGTATGCCTTTATAGAGATCATGACCTGCCCGGGCGGGTGTCTGGGCGGCGGCGGGCAGCCACATCCTACCAACACCGAGGTGAGGCAGAAGCGCATGGAAGCCATTTATCAGGAAGACAAAGGCATGTCCATCCGGAAATCGCACGAAAATCCGGCGATCAAAGAGCTCTACAAGGAATTTCTGGGCCAGCCGCTGGGCGAGGTCTCCCACCACCTGCTGCATACCCACTACCACGCCAGGTCAGGGACGGTTCTGAGCCCTACTTAAAAGTGTCCCCGGGGACAGTTCTAACCGTGCCTGAGAACCGTCCCTAACAAGGAGGTTACCATGGAAAAACCTGTTGTGTACGAGGCAAAGGATTTTTCGAAACTGTTGGGGATACCGGGTTTCAGCGACACGCTCTTAAATAATCATTTCAAACTCTATCAGGGCTATGTCAAGAACACCGCGGCAGTGCAGGAGAAATTGAACGCCCTTACAGCTGAAGGAAAAGACCGCACGCCGGAGTTCGGAGAGCTTAAGCGCCGTTTCGGCTGGGAGTTCAACGGCATGCGCTTGCACGAATATTATTTCGCAAACCTCGGCGCAAAAGAGCAGCTTGACGCAAAGAGCGACCTGGCAAAAAGAATAACCGATGATTTCGGCAGCTTTGACGAGTGGAAAAAAGATTTTGTCTCTACCGGTGTCATGCGCGGCATCGGCTGGGTCATCCTCTACCAGGACCCGGCAAACGGGCGCCTGTTCAATGTCTGGATCAACGAGCACGACGCCGGCCACCTTGCCGGCGCAAAACCGCTGCTGGTCCTGGACGTCTTCGAGCACGCGTTTTTCACCGACTACCAGACCGACCGGCCCAAGTACATCGAGGCGTTCTTCGCGGCGATTGATTGGAAAGCGGCAGCCGCCCGCCTCAAGTAAACGCCTCGGGGTTTGCCCGCGTGCTGAAAATTTTTTAATGCACGCTCACAACCTCTCGGCGTTTCTCGAAGCACGAAGGGTTATCCCCCGCCAAAACCGACAATATTCTTCTTGACATGTTCTTCTTATGAGTGTAATATTATGATAACACGAATTTGATAATCGTAGCACATAGAGGCGTCCGAAGGGCAGAAGCGCCCTTTCTTTTTTATCTTATAGTAGCACGATTTCTAATTTCGTAACATCACAACGGAGGAGCGATGCCTGAACAGGGGCTGCGGGAAACGGTCGAGGCGGAGGGTGTGCGGTGTGCGTTGGCGGTGCCGGAGCCCGCCATGTACGACAAAACATTCTTCGTGCAAGTCGACGAAGCGAAGTGTCAGGAATGCGGTACGTGCGAGCAGTTTTGCGGAACCAAGGCGGTCCGGAAAACAGACTCCGGCAAGCGGCGGATCGTGGACCCGGCGGTCTGCGTCAACTGCGGTCAGTGCCTGGTGCATTGCCCGTTCGGCGCCATCGGCGAGGAAGTTTCCTATATAAAAGAGTTAGCCGCTGCCCTGAAAGATCCTGACCGCATCTGCGTCGCCATGGTAGCCCCGGCCGTCCGCTACGCCCTGGGAGAGCCGTTTGGTTCCCTGCCCGGCGAGTGCGTTGAGGGCAGGATGTGGGCGGCGCTGCGCAGGCTGGGGTTCGAGTATGTCTGGGACAACCAGTTTACCGCTGATTTGACTATACTTGAAGAGGGCTCGGAGCTGCTGGCCCGCGTTACCGGCGCGATGAAACGGCCACTGCCGCAGTTTACCTCGTGCTGCCCGGGGTGGGTCAAGTTCGTGGAAACGTTCTATCCCGACCTGCTCCAGAACCTGTCAAGCTGCAAATCGCCGATCGGCATGCTCGGCGCCCTGGCCAAGACCTACGGCGCGCAGAAGACCGGCAGGGATCCCAATAAGATTTACACGGTCTCGATCATGCCCTGCATCGCCAAGAAATTCGAAGGCCTGCGCCCGGAGATGAACGACAGCGGCTTCCGGGACATCGACGCTACCATCAACACCCGCGAGCTGGCGTATATGATAAAGCAGGCGGGGATCAGCTTCAACGACCTGCCCGACGAAGAGCCGCATCCGGTGCTGGGCGATTCGACCGGCGCCGCCACCATCTTTGCCGCTTCCGGCGGCGTGATGGAGGCTGCGCTGAGGTTCGCCTACGAGGAGGTCACCCGCGCTCATCTGGTCAACGTCGATTTCCACCCGGTGCGCGGGGAAAAGGGAATCAAGGCCGCAGCGGTGAACCTGGCCGGCCTGGAGGTCAAGGTCTGCGTGGTCAGCGGCCTGGACAATGCCCGAAAGGTCATGGATGAGGTTAGCGCCGGCAAGAGCCCCTACCATTTCATCGAGGTGATGACCTGCCCGACCGGCTGCGTCAACGGCGGCGGCCAGCCGCTGGAGCCGGGTACCCGCTTTGCCGATGCGCCGTTCCTGCGGAAGCTGTGCATCCGCCTGGGCATTCCGTCATCCCCTCGCAGGGCATAAAGGAGGATTAAAATGAAAAGAGCATTCTTGATGACGCGCAGGCAGTTCCTGAAAGCCGGTTCAACGGCCGTGGCGGCGTGCATGGTCGGCCTCGATTTCGCCGGAGAGGCATGGGCCAAGACGCAGGATTTCTTCAGCCGCCGGCTGGCGCAGGTCTATAAGCACGACGCCGAAATGCCGCGCCGTAAATCCCAGGACAACCCGCTGGTCAAGCAGATTTACAAGGTATACCTGGAGCACCCGCTTTCGGAGCGGTCCGAACATCTGCTGCACACCGAGTATGTCTCGCGCAGCAAAGCCATCGAGCAGCTGAAGGCGGTCGGGGTAAAGGTTGACAGGTAGCGGGGGGAAACCGGGTGAAGCGATTTTTGTTGTATCTGTTCCGCTGGCAATTAAGCACGCCCATACTCTGGGTGGTGGTGAGAAACCTGGGCGCAGGGATATGGTCGACCGTCGCGGCAAATCTCATCGGCGGGGCGATATTTTTCTGGGTCGATAGATTCATTTTCACCAGTTACGCGGTCGAGGTATGGCAGTTCAAGGACAAGGGCAGGTGCGACCGCTGCGGCAGGGAAGAGAGTTTGTGGCGGCTGGTAAGGGCCGCGAATTATGACCGCAGGGATGCGCGCCCGGTTTTTCTCTGTATGGACTGTTCCAAGGCGAAAACCGACGCGCTGAGGGCGCAGGGGTATAGAATACGGGGGAAGAGCAGGTAGCGGAAGAGAGAGGACTATGTGCGAGGACAATTTCCTGAAGCAGAAAGGGATCAAAAGGGTTATCGTCGGGCTTGTCGGTGAATACCTGAACTTTTACTGCGAGAAGTGCGGCGGACGCCTGAGGGTCAAATTCCTCGGCCATGAAATGTCTTTGCCGAAATTCGAGTCGGTATGCAAGTGCGGCGAGATATATCAGTTCAAGTCGATCATCACCGATATTCCCGCAACCAAGAAAATCGAGGCGGGAGAAAAAAGCCGTTCAAAAAAGAGAACGCAAAGTGTTGGAGAGGCCGGATCTTAAATTAGCCGCCCAGATTGCGGTCTACCTGATGCTCCGGTTCAGTCCGGACGTCTTGAACGGGAGGATTGTCGTCAGGTTGCAGTTGGGCTTTTCAAACCGCGTGACGCCCAGCCAGTTGCGCAGCGCCTTCAAGGAGATAGCAGCCCTGGCGGATATCGGGAGAGCCCGTTTGATCATCGAAGGGCAGGAGTTGAAGAACGGCGAGACGTTCCGCATCGATTCCGTCGAGACGGAAGACGGCCAATAACATATGTTGAAAAGGATCGGCGACTATTATTTGAATATGCCGGTACAGGAAGTATATGATCTCAGGGAATGGGATCCTGAAGAGTACCGGTTATTCGAGGCTTCCGGGGGGATAAGGTTGTTCAGGGATGAAAGGATCTTCCAGGGGCATGGCTTTTTTTTCGCAAATGTGCTTTGGAAGGTGTTTATCGGTTCGACAAAAGACACCATCTACCGGATCGCGGTGCAGTCGATATTTGCTGACGTCAAAGACGCGGACCGGACATTCGCTTCTGTCGCCGAGTTTCTGCACGCGGTGATGGGAGAAGCCGATGGGAAGGAGCGTGAAGCCGAGCGGTTTTGGAACGGGCCTGAAGGCAATGTCATCCTTGAAAAGGTATGCTGGGGGCAGAATCACTTCGTGCAGTTGTGTCTAACGTCTTCCATCATCGGGGCGCAGGCCAGAAAAACGGCCGAAACGATATTTAATCTTCACGGGAAAGGCCGGGAGTCCTTCACGGCATAAACGCGGCGCATGCCGGCGCGCGGAAACGGCTCTGTCGGCGGGAAATTCATCTTGAAAACGGCCGAAGAGATGCTATAATAGAAGTGTACCTGCGGTTAAGGAGCTAGAGGCTCTGAGACCAAGGGAAAGGCGTATCAAACGACCTATCCTTTAACTGCAGGATAGGTTTTTTATTTTTGGAGGGCGCATGGAAAAGCATATCGGGGCAGTGGTGGTCATCGTCAAGAAACGGGAAGAGGCGGCACCGAAGGTCAACGAGATATTCACGCAGTTCGGCGACATCATCGTGGCGCGCATGGGATTTCCCTACGAGGTGCGGGGCGTGAATGTCATCACGCTTATCGTGGACGGCACCAATGACGAGATCGGCGCACTCACCGGGAAACTCGGCATGTTCAAGGAAGTCACGGTCAAGACCACTCTGGCAAAGCTCTAGAGAGGATGTCATGCAGAACCTGGCAACCGAAACAAAAAAGTGGACGCAAGAAGTGGTCAGACAGGATGAGATCGATACGTATCTCGACGGCGGGAACGATTTTATCGATGATGCGCGCCTGACGCAGCTGACCGAAGAGAGAAGCGTTCCTGACGCGGCAGAGGTGCGCGCCATCATCCAGAAGGCGCGCGCAATCCGGGCGCTTTCACTCGAAGAAGCTGCGGCGCTTATGCGCGTAAAAGACAAAACGCTGTGGCAGGAGATTTTTGATGCGGCAGCTTCGATAAAAAAGAAGGTCTATGACAACCGTATTGTGACGTTCGCGCCTTTGTATGTTTCGGATCTATGCGTGAACAACTGCGCCTACTGCGGGTTCAGGACGGAAAACGAGGTCATCAAGCGCAGGAGGCTGGGCATGGAAGAGATAAGGCGGGAGACCGAAGTCCTGGCCGGGAAACTCGGCCATAAACGGCTGATCCTGGTCTGCGGAGAGCATCCGTCGACGGCAGCCGAGTATATCTGTGAGAGTATGAGCCGGATCTACGGCGTGAAGGTAAAGGTGCGCAGCGGGATCGGCGCGATCCGACGGGTGAACGTCAATGCCGCTCCCATGAGTGTAGAGGATCTGCGCGCAGTCAAGAAGGCGGGCATCGGAACGTTCCAGGTCTTTCAGGAGACCTATCACCATGGTATCTATGCGCGCATGCACCCGGCCCGGACCATAAAAGGTAATTACCGCTGGCGCCTGTATGCCCTGCACCGGGCGATGGATGCAGGCGTCGATGACGTGGCTATCGGCGCGTTGTTCGGCCTGTATGACTGGCGTTTTGAGGTCCTCGGCATGGTCGCGCACGCGCATGACCTGGAAAAACATTTTGGCGTGGGGCCGCATACCGTCTCTGTCCCGCGCATCGAGCCTGCGGCCAACACCCCGTTCTGCCAGAATACCGGCCACGGGGTCAACGATGAGGATTTCAGGAAATTGATAGCGGTCCTGCGGCTCTCTATTCCCTATGCCGGCCTGATCGTCACCTGCAGAGAGCGGCCGGAAATGATCCGCCGGGTCATCCCGATGTGCACGCAGCGCGATGCCTCTTCACGCATCGGCATCGGCGCCTACAGCGACCACTACGATGAACAGGAGGGCAAACGGCAGCAGTTCATCCTGGGAGATACGCGTTCCCTGGATGAGGTCATCCGGGAACTCGCTGCCATGGGCTACATCACCAGTTTCTGCACCGCAGGATACCGCTGCGGCCGCACCGGCGACACCATCATGACCATGCTGCGCAGCGGTAAAGAAGGCTGTTTCTGTAAATTGAACGCCGTGCTGACCTTCCAGGAGTGGCTGGAGGATTTTGGCAGCCCCGAAACTCAGAAGATCGGCCGGGTCATCATCGCCAGGGAGATACAGGAAATAAAAGCGCGCAACACAGATTTTCCTCCGCAGCTCTATGGTGCGTTTATCGGCTACCTCAACCGCATAAGGCGCGGCGAGCGCGACCTTTGGTTT
>JAQTMD010000089.1 GCA_028714595.1 Candidatus Omnitrophota bacterium | reverse complement strand
TCGTCACGCCGGACATACTGTCATTGTTTATGAAGAAACGCTATCTCTAAATTTATGACTTCCCCGTCCCGTGAGGACTGGCTGGTCGCTTGCTTTACTTTTATCTCTCCCTCACGGAATACCTTGGCGGAGCGCAGCGCCGAGGCATATGCAAAAACCGTATCCAGTTTCTCGGAATATCCGCGCAGGACAAAGAGTTCCTCCTGTCCTGCCTCAAAACGCAGTTGGTTGACGGCCACTCCCGCGGGTATGGCCTCATGAACCGCCACAAGGAACTCCAGGACCTGCAACCCCGTGCCTTGCTTATTCCTGAACGCACGCAGCGCCTTGACCTTCGATTCAAGGCCCTGCGCCTTTTGCTTGACCGCCGCAAGCTCTCTATCAAGATATCCCAGGTACGAATGCCTGGCAAACACCTGGACGGCAAGCGCCGTGACCAGCATCGCCGAGGCGAGCGCCGCCAGCCATGCCGTGCGCTTTGAACGGGTCCTTTGCTGACGCTCCAGACGCGTTGTCCTGGCTTCTTTCGGGAGGAGGCTGGTCGTTTCAGGGGGCTGCTGCAGCATAAAACCAAGAAGTGATATCGGGATGTCGGCGGCGGCGCTGCGGGCAATCACCCCGGCAGGCAGTCCTTTCGATTCCATGACCTCGACGGGGATGACCATCTTCTGATCCAGATGCGGCTTACATTCCCGGATCAGGCGGGCATCGCCCGTTAGGAGGACCTTGCGTATCGGTCCGAACGGCCCCTGACGCAGATACAGGCTCTGTGTCTCCATAAGCTGCTTGAACACGGCATCGGCCCAGTCGGGTTCTTTTTGCTGCACGTTCGCAGACCTGCTCAAATAAACCTTGCCGTTTCGAACGACCGCAACCTCCATGCCCGAGGGTTCAAGGCCCACGACGATCGTCTCCGGGGCTTGAGCGGTCATGACCGCGTTGTAGAACCCGACGATCCCATAGGTACACAGATACACCGCGCTGACCTCAAGCTGATTGTGAACAAAGGCATTGACGATCCGGTTGATGCCGGCCCGGCGGGCAAAGATCATGGTAATCTCGGAGAACCCGTCGGCATCCCGGGCTACGACCTGATGTCCGAAGGTAAGTCCTTCGCGGGTGAGCGGCAGGTCTTTGGCTGCCTGCAGGTAAATCATCTCTTCGATCTCTTTGGTGTCCTGCGAGGGAAGCCTGATATAGCGGCTGGAGACCCACTGATGAGGGATTGAAACGATGATGCGGTCTGCGGCGCAATGGAGCGCGGGCAAAAGCGTCTTGAGCGAGTTTTCAACGGCTTCTTTGTCTTCGATGGAAGGATACTCTGCGACGGCAAACCCCTCTATCTGCCTGCGGGAAAAACGCTGCATTTGCCATCTGAGCGCTTCACAACGCCGTTGGGTGAACTGGAACAGGCAGGTAACGGAAGGTGTCTTCATGCCGGGTTCAACGCACGCAGGACAGTGTCATAAACTCTACCACTCTTCGTAGGTATCCCGGATGTAGGACCCCTTGGCGATCGGGTCCACGATCTGGGTGAGGACGTAATTGAGGTCGGCGATGAACTTCTTGGGAATGTAGACGATGTCTTCTGGCTGCAGGATGACATTGAGGCTGGTGACGTTCTTTCCTTTCAAGGCCCTGCTCAGGTTTATCCGCTGGGGCTTGGGATCGACAAAGCCGCCCCGGATGAGGATCGTGCTCGACGGCACGGCATCATTGGTAAACCCCCCTGCCAGGCCGATGGCTTCAAGGATGGTCTTGGACCCCGATACGGTGTGGACGCCGGGACGGACGACCTGTCCCAGCACGATGACCCGCGAACCCCCCATCTTCAACAGAGAGATCGACACTTCGGGAGTCCGCACGAACTCGGTGAGCCGCATGGTGATATCCGCGTCGAGTTCGGGGATGGTCAGCCCCCGCGCAGCCACGTCTCCGATCAGGGGGAACGATATCTTTCCGTCGGGACGCACGATCGCTTCCTGGTTCAGGTCGTCGTTCTGCCACACCGAGATCCGCAAGACGTCTTCGTCGCTGATGGTGTACTCCGTCAACACCCGCTGCGGCGCATCCTTGGTTTTAGTCTCCTGTTTCGGCTTCTCGGCCTCCGGCGGCTGCGCCTTTACCGGAGACCCCGTGTTCCTGAGCAGGTCCAGCGCTTTCTGGTACTGCTCCTGCGCCTCGTCGTATTTGCCCTGCTGATAAAGGATGTTGCCCAGCTCATAATAATTGCGGGCCCGCGTCTGCGGGTCAAGCTGCTCCTGGCCGAAAACCGCGGCAGCGCCCGCTCCAAAAGCGATCGTCAGCGCCGCAAGGCAGAGCAGCTGCCGCATATCAGTTCTTCTCGGGTTCAAGGATGACCTCGATCTTCTTTTTAAGTTCGTCTGCCTTGCGCCTGTCTTCCTGCGACTCCGGCGCAGCCTGCGCCCCCGTCCCCAGCGACCCCCCGAACAGCCGCTCCTGCAGCACGGCGTTCAGGCGCACCGCAGCAGAGAGATCGTCCATGACCTTGCGCTGGCGCTCGCGCGCTTCAGCAAGATCACGCTCGAACTTCTCTGCCTTGAACTTCAGTTCCGTGGTCTCATCCTGGAGCTTTCCGATCTGTCTCCGGTCTGCCTCGATCTGCGCCTCCTTGAGCCTGATGGCATCGGCGTACTGCTGCAACTGCGCCTTGAGGCTGGAATAGAGCAGGTTCATTTCCGTGGAGCGCGACTTCTCCCGTTCCAGTTCTTCCCGGGAAGACGAACCAAGGGAGGAAAGCTGGCTTTCCAGTTTCAGGCGCGCCTCTTCCTTCTTTGCGACATCCTGGTTCAGGAAATCGACGTTCTTCTGCAGCGAATCGGCCAGTTCCTGCTTCTTGGACAGCTGCGTCTGGACCTCGGCAAGTTTCGACTCCAGAAGCATTTTCTGACTCTGCAGGTCGTTGAGCTGGCTCTTGGAAACCCGGGTGTTATTGGCATACGCCTCCAGCCCGGCTATCTTCTCCTGCAGCGCAAGTATCTTTTCCTTATGCTCGATCGTTTCTTTTTTGGCGGTGTCGATCTCGAACTCCTTGCGCATCAGGATGTCCGAAAGGCGCCTCATCTCTTCCTGCATGGATTCCAGCTTCCTGGCATCGACGGAGACCGGCTCAGGCTTGCGGCTTAAGCGGGCTGCGCGCTGGCGCTCGGCGTTCAGTTCATCGGTCAGGCGCGCCAGCTGGGCCTTGAGGTCGGAATTTGTGCCCTTGAGCTCTTCGACCGTGCGCGTAAGCCGGGGGTCAGCGACCTCCACGGTCCGCGTCGTACCCTGTCCCTTTTCTGCCCGGGCAAGCTGCGACCCTGTCCGGGAGAGTTTCTCTTCAAGAGCCTTGATGTCGCCCTCTCGCTCAGCCAGGCTCTTTTTAAGCTCCGCTATGGTCGCTTCGAGCTTTCTGGCCGGCGCTTCCCGGCTGCCCGCCTCGGACCCCATGCCCCGGACCTGCGAGGCAAGTTCAGAACGTTCGGATTCCAGGTCGCGCACTTTTTTCTCCAATGCCTTGTTGGCATCGGCAAGCTTTCTGGAGTCTGACTTGATTGTCTCGACCTCGGTCTTGCGCTCCTCCAATTCTTTGGACTTCTCCTCGAGCGTCTTGTTCAACTGCTCGATCTTGCGCCTGTCGGGGCTTGCCCCCCGGGCAAGGCGCGCTGCTTCTTCCCTGACCGAGTTCATCTCGGCCATCGTCTTCATGTATTCCCTGGTCGTGTTCTGAAGACGGGTGTTCAGGCTTACGTTTTCGATCTGAAATGCCGAGCGCTCTTTGTTGATGCGGTTAAACTCCTGGTTCAGGTTCTCCAAACCGGACTGGGCTTTGACCAGGGCCGTGCGGATCGCCTGCACATCGGCAAGGTCGGCCAGGGCCTGCTCCTTCTCCGCCAGTCTGGCCTCGAGGCCGGCAACGGAATCCTGAAGCTGTTCCTTTTCCCTGTAGGCGTCGGCAAGGAGGGAATTCAGCTGCTCCTGGACCCGGTGCTGCCGGGTAAATTCCATGGAGACAAACGCGGTCGCAACGGCGACTGCCAGTACGCCGGTTGCGATCATGATGATTGTCTTATTCTGCCACATAGTTCCGTTCTTCTCTGCCCTATGCCGCTGCGTCGTCAAGGCACTCTTCGATACAGATCAGGAGATTCGCCGCCAGGTCGACCTGCCGGGGGCTCGCAAGCTTTACGCCGTTCTCGTCGAAAACGACCTTCACCACCGGACGGAGCGGCAGGTTTTGGTTGACGCATAAGACCACGCCGGTCTCTTTCGTATTGAGGCGCACCCAGCTTCCCGCAGGGAAAACGCCGATGCGCTCAAGGAGTCTTTTCAGGATACGGGTCGAAAACAGGCTTTTCTTGTTCAGGATCATGTTGATCGCCTTGGGCGGGCTGTACTTCGCCCGGTACGGCCGGTTATGGGTCATTGCCTCATAGACATCCGCCAGGCCCACGATCTGTGCGTGTTCCTTGATCGCCTCGCCTTTCATTCCTGCGGGGTACCCCGAACCGTCGAAACGTTCATGCTCCTGCAGGATGACCTCGGCAGCGCCCTGAAGGCCTGCCATGCCCGTGGTGCCGAGCGCACCGGCTCCCAGAACCGGATGCTCCCTGATGCGCTTCATCTCGCCCTCGTCGAGTCTGGCGTTTTTGTTGACCAGGTCCATGCAGGAAAGCATGCCGTTATCGTGTACCAGGGCAGACGTCCCCAGTTCGTTCAACTGCTGTTTGCCGTAGCCCATGCCCCGTGCGATTTCCAGGGAAAGGATCATCACGCCTGCCGCGTGAAAAGCAAGCCACTGCGCGTCTGCGGGGTAATCGGTGCAGCATGCATGTATCATTTCCTTGCTGTCGGTATTCAAAAGAACGACTGCCTGCTCGACCAGCGCGATACACTGTTCCTTGAAATCCGCAGGAGCCTGAAAACCCGGACAATAGACCCCGCCCAGCCACTGGACGAGTTTTTTATGGTACTCCCCGGCACGCGCTGCCCGCTCTTCCTCCAGCTCCTTATTCACGACGGAATAAATACTCAACGATTCCGGCGAAGAGGCGCCGGCGGCGGCAGTGGAGATCTCAAGCCTGCGCACCACGGTCTGAGGGACATCCCCTGATCCGGCGCTGCCGCCGGCAGGCTCAACGCCTTTTTTCTTATCATCGTGGTATTTCTTTAATATCTGCAGAATGCTCAGCATCTCTTTATTGTTGCGTCGGCTTCTGGTTGAGTTTCAGGGCGTCAAAATCTGCCGCGATCTTCTCCGAGGAACGCTCGGTGTCGTTTATCGGCGGCTGCAGGGAGCGTTCGTTGAAATCCGGAGACTCCAGGTCCTGGTTGATCTTGACGATGGTCTCGCGGTCGATCGCAGTCAGACCGTTTCCGAAACCCATCAAAAGTGCAAGGTCGCAGAAGGTATTGATGCGCCGGGGGATGCCGCCGGTGACGACGTGTACTTCCTTATACGCATCCTCATCGAATATGGGACGGTTCAGACCGCAAACCGCGAGCCGGTGCTCGATGTATTCCCGTGTTTCGGCTTCGTTGAAGGCCTTGAGGTGGAACCGGACCGCCATACGGTGCATGAACTGCGGAAGGCTCATCACCGTGAACTTGAGTTCCGGCTGGCCCAGAAGGATTATCGTCAGTAAGAAGGCGTTATCGAGCTGAAAATTCAGCAGGAGCCTGATCTCCTCGAACGTGTCCTTGTCTTTGATGGCCTGGGCCTCGTCGATGATGATGACGCTGTGACGGTTGGCATTGTGGTTGGCGTAGAGGATCTTGTGCAGGCTGTGGAACAGGTCGATCTTGCTCTGGCTCTCTCCGGAGCCGCCCAGCTGATGGACGATCTCCTGGATGAATTCCTGTCCCGAGAGCCGGGGGTTCAGGATGAACACGGGCTGGTAGCGGTTTTCCTGCTGCAGTTCCTGCCACAGGATACGGGACAAGAGCGTCTTGCCGCAGCCGTACTCCCCGGTAAAAAGAGCGGCGCCCTTATGCTCCCGCACGACATAGAGCATTCGGGCGATCGCTTCCTTGTGCTGCTGCGAATAATAGAAGAAGCGGGGATCAGGGGTGTTCTCGAACGGCTTCTCTGTCAGACCCCAGTAGGCCTCATACATACTATTTCCCCGGAGGGACCTCTTTCTTTGAGGTGCTCACAAAGGAAAAATCGTTCCTCGCGGTCTTGGTGACCTGGTAACTTACCACGCCGCTCATCGTCTGCATCTTCGCATCCAGATCGCCGCGCCAGAATGCCACGCCGGCTTTTTCCGAAGTCTGCATCGTTTCCCAGGTGATGCGGCCGTCCCCCTGGATCGTCAGGGTGTAATTGGTGGTCGGAAAGCCTTTCTTGGAGTAACTGGCGATAGAGACCTGATTATTCCTGAAGATCACGGCGTCGAACTCTTTTTTGCCCTTGCCGGTTAGGGGGACCAGTTCTATCTGCCATTCGGTGTTGTTGAGCTCGTTCATCTTC
>JAQTMD010000088.1 GCA_028714595.1 Candidatus Omnitrophota bacterium | reverse complement strand
AGACCAGCCCTTCCAGGTCTTCATCGATCTTCACAAACACGCCGAAATCGGTGATACTGACCGCTTCTGCCTCGAGCTGCGTATCGAGTTTGAACTTTTCCGCGATCTTCGGCCAGGGATTTTCCTGGAGCTGTTTCAGACCGAGGGCAATACGCTGATTCCCCGCGTCGACAGAAAGCACCTGCACTTCGACTTTCTGCCCCTTTTTGAGGAGGTCCTGCGGATTGGTGATGCGCTTGGTCCAGGAGAGGTCGGAGATGTGTATCATGCCTTCAAGACTGGAGTCAAGCTCCACGAACACACCGTACTTGGTGAAGCTCTTGACCTTGCCCTGCACCGCAGTGCCCGCAGGAAACTTCGCCTCGGCATCCAGCCAGGGATTCTGCTCCAGGTGCTTGATGGAAAGCGCGATGCGGCGGGAATCCTTGTCCACGGTCAGGATCTGCGCTTCGACCATGTCGCCGATGGCAAAGACCTCGTTGGGATTGTTTATCTTTTTCGTCCAGGAGATCTCGGATATGTGGATCAGCCCCTCGATACCTTTTTCAAGCTCGACGAACACGCCGTAGGGCAGGATGCTCACCACTTTGCCTTTGATCTTGGAACCGGCGGAGAACTTGGATTCGACTTCCTGCCAGGGGTCGGGCAGCCGCTGCTTCAGGCCCAGCGAGATCTTGCCGCTCTCGCGGTCCATGTTCAACAGCATCACCTCGATCCTGTCGCCGACAGCCACGATCTCCGACGGATGCGAGATCTTCGACCAGGACATGTCCGTGATGTGCAGCAGGCCGTCCACGCCGCCCAAGTCGATAAACGCCCCGAAATCGGTGATGGCCTTGACCGTGCCCGGGATGACCTGGCCGATCTTCAGCTGTACCCAGAGCTTCTCCCGCATCTCTTCCTTTTCCTTGTAGATGGCCTCACGCCGGGAGAGGATGATCCCGTACCGCAGTTTGTTGATCTTGATGATCTTGAACTTGAACTTCTTGCCGATTATGTCGCGCTCCATGACGTTCTTGAATGCCGACAGGGACGCCGGCAGGAAGCCTTCGATACCCAGCACTTCCACCAGGAACCCGCCCTTGACCTTCTTGACCGGTGTTCCTTCGACCAGGGTGCCATCCTGCGAGTGCTGCACGATCTGGTCCCAGCCCTGCATGCAGCGGGCCTTGTCGCGCGACAAAGACATCAATCCCGCATCGTCTTCGATGTTCTCCACGTAGAAATCAAACTCCTTGCCGACCTCGATCTCGTCCTGCTTGAACTCCCCGATCGGCACGATGCCCTCGGATTTGAAACCGACGTCGATCAGGACATCCTTGGGTTTGATCGCCACGATCCGGCCCTTGACGATCCTTCCCTCGTGCACCAGCTTGATGCTCTGGTTGTACAATTGCTCCATTTCCGCTCGTTCAGTCATTTCCTGTTCCTTTCATTTTTGTCGGTTTTGTTTAAGTCGAAGTAAAATCCCCGGTAAAGAACAAAAGCCCGAAAAACCGGGCTTAAGGAGAAGTCACCTCCTCCTGCCAACGGCACAAGCCATGGCTTAAGTTCATAGCAACAGGCATCATAACACGTACAAGATGAAGACAGGACAGGGGAAAAAGGAATGCGGGTCTTAAGAAATAGTCTTTTGACATGAAAGGTTTCTTATGGCTTCCATCACGGTATTCGCGACTTCCGAATACGCCTGCCTCCTTTCCGGAGTAATTTGTTTTCCGAACGTCACGCTGATGCGGTGACGGCGGAAAAATTTTGCGCCCCGCGGCAGGGCCTTATCGGTGCCGCCGACATACGCCGGGATGACCGGGCAATCGAGTTTTTCTGCCAGGAACCCTATTCCTTCCTGAGGTTTTCCCAGCCTGCCGTCAGCCGAGCGCGTGCCTTCGGGAAATATCATGAGCGCTCCGCCGTTCCTGACCCAGCGAATGGCCTGCTTGATGGCTGAAATATCCATGCCGGTGCGTTTCAGGGGAAAGGCGTTGACGTTTCGCAGTACCCACCCGAAAAACCGGTTCCGGAATAATTCTTCCTTGGCCAGGAATAAGAACGGCCGCGGACAGGCAACGCCCAGCGCCACCGGATCAAGATTACTCACATGATTTGCAGCCACGATGAACCCTCCCTGCCGAGGCAGGTTCCGGACTCCTGAAACCTTTAATCCCAGAAAAAACCTGATGACGGTCCGGCAGATGAATTTACCGATTGGGTACAACATTTTTCTCGATCAGCTCTTTGCCGAACTCAAGCATCGCAAAAGACGTCTTCTCGTTCTCGGATTCGGCATAGACGCGGATGATCGGCTCGGTCCCCGATGTACGCAGCATCAGCCACGAGCGGTCTCTGAGGGTGAACTTCAGGCCGTCCGAGTCGTCGGCCTCGGCGACATCCACGCCCAACACGCTGTTCGTGTTCTTGAGCGAAGTAAGATCAACGCTCCCGGGAGACTTTACCCTGACCTCGGTCCGCACGTAATAGTATCTGCCGAATTCCCGCTCCATCTCTTTGAGTATCGCAAGCATGGGTTTTTTGCGATACGCCATCATCTCTAAAAGCAGCAGGCCCGCAAGGCTGCCGTCCCGCTCGGGGATATAATTCTTAAAACCCATGCCGCCGGCTTCTTCCCCGCCGATCAGGATATTCTCTTTGACCATCAGCTCCGATATGAATTTGAAACCCACCGGGGTTTCGTAGAGTTTCAGGCGCAGGGCATGGCAGATGTTATCCACGAGGTTCGAACCCACGATGGTCTTGACCACGCCGCCGGACATCCCGCGGTCCTGGATAAGATGCAGGATCAGGAGCCCTAAAACTTTCTGAGGGTTGATGAATTCGCCTTTGCCCGCGAATGCGGCAATGCGGTCGGCGTCGCCGTCCAGGACGATACACAGGTCATAGGCGCCTTTCCTCATCTTCTCGACGGTAGGCTTTAAATTCTCCAAGACCGGCTCGGGCCTGCCCCCCTCAAAGCAGGGGTTGACGTCCTGGCGCATAAAATCAAGCTTGATCGTCGAACCTTTCAAGACGTCCGCCAAAAAGCTGTTGCCGCTCCCGTGCATGGGATCCACCAGGACCTTGAAGCGGGCCTGGCGCAATCTCTTGAAATCTATATACTCGCGCAGAAAATCCACGTAATCGTGCGTCAGGTCGTCTTCGAGCACCCGTGCAGGACAAGTATCCTTTTTGACGCCCGGAGACTGGATCAGGCGTTCCACCTGGCGGGTGATCTCTACTCCCGCCGCACCGCCCTGAGCCGTCTTTATCTTGATGCCGTTGTACGCCCCGGGATTATGGCTTGCGGTGATCATCACACCTGCGGTCAGGCCCCGGTGTTTGACCGCAAAACTCAACGCCGGCGTAGGCACGCAACGGTCGGAAATAACGACTTCGATGCCGTTTGCCGCCAGGACTTCGCTGACGGCTTGAGCGAAACGGTCGGATTGGAACCTCGTATCGAAACCGACGCCGACGACCGGTTGACCGCCGGGGGACTTGAGCGAATTGTAGTAATCGGCGATCGCCTGGGCGACCAGGCGGACGTTCTCGAAGGTAAAATCATCCCCGATGACGCCGCGCCATCCGTCGGTACCGAATTTTATTTCCTGCCGTGCAGTACCCATTTCAGTCTCCTGATCGTTCGAGCATAGTCTCCGGATTTGAAAATATGTGAGCCCGCGACAAGGACGTTGGCGCCGGCTTCTGCGACGAGCCGTCCGGTCGCTTCGTTGATGCCCCCGTCGACGGCGATGTCCCCCCGGAATACCTCGCGAAGCTTTTTTATCTTCGGGACGACCGAAGGGATGAAATCCTGCCCGCCGAAACCGGGGTTGACGGACATGACGAGGATGAAATCGGCCAGCCGGCAGACCCTCTTTATTTTTGCAAACGGCGTCCCCGGGTTAAGCGAGATCCCGAAGGCAATGCCTTTTGATTTTACCCGGGCCCTGATGCGGGAAAGCCGTACCCGGCCCGCGGCCTCGATATGGACCGTGATCATGTCGCTTCCCGCCGCGGCAAAGGCGTCGATGAACTTTTCAGGATGCTCGATCATCAGGTGCACGTCCAGCGGCAGCCTCGTGGCCTTACGGATATCCTTGACCACCACCGGGCCGATGGTGATGTTGGGCACGAAATGGCCGTCCATGACGTCCACGTGCACCAGGTCGGCGCCTGCGCGCTCGATCGAGCGCACCTGCTCGGCAAGCCTTCCGAAATCGCACGACAGTATCGACGGGGCTACTTTAATCTTCATTTTTTCTGCAACCCCGGGGGTTGAACCCCGGGGGTTATGGAACGTGTCAGCGGTAGAGCTTTTTCTTCTCGATGTATTCAAATACCGCTTCGGGTACCAGGTAGCGGAACGACCTTCCCCGGCGGATGCATTCCCGGATCTGGAACGCGGAGATATCCACGGCCCGGATAGGGATCGTCGAGATCCCGGACTTCATCGATGAGACTAAGCGCGAGATATTCTCAAGCGGATATCCCGGCCTGGTTGCCACGATAAAGCTGACGATGCCGGCGATCTGGCGGAGGTCCTTCCATTCATCGAGATAATTCAAAAGATCCGAACCGATGATAAAGAACAGTTCGTCTTCCGGATACTGTTTTTTCAGCGCGGTCGCCGTATCAATGGTATACGAGGGGCCTTTGCGCCTGATCTCGATATCGGATACGCCGAAACTCCTGTTGCCTTTGATGGCCGCTTTGACCATCTGCAGGCGGTCGCCTGCCGCGGCGATATCGCCGTTGGTCTTATGCGGCGGCAGAAACGTCGGGATGAACAGGATGCGATCCAGGTCTTTTTTTTCCCGCACCTCTTCTGCCAGGATCAAATGACCCAGGTGTACGGGGTTAAACGTCCCTCCTAATATCCCTAGCCGCATACTGAGCCCGTCCGTAATGACCGTTTCACGTGCGTATCTGGCCGTTGCCGAAAATCATGTACTTATACGTGGTCAGCTCTTCCAGGGCCATGGGGCCGCGGGCATGCAGTTTATCCGTCGATATGCCTATCTCCGCGCCCATGCCGAACTGTTCCCCGTCGGTAAAACGGGTGGAGGCGTTGACGTACACGCACGCAGAATCGACCTGGCGCAGGAACATGAGCGCCCGGTCGTAATTTTCCGTCACGATCGTGTCGGAGTGGTGCGTCCCGTACGTATTGACGTGCTCGACTGCCTCCTCGACCGAGCCGACCACTTTGACGGAAAGGACGAGGTCCAGATATTCGGTCCGGTAATCGCGCTCGGTGGCGCGGCGCACCGGGACGTTCTTGGCGATCTTCCGGGTGAGCGCGCAGCCGCGGATCTCGACGCCGGCCTCATGGAATTTTTTAAGCATCCCCGGCAGGAACCTGACCGCGCAATCACGGTTAACCAGCATGCTTTCCATGGCATTGCACACGCCGGGCCGCTGCACCTTGGCATTGAAACAGATCGCTTGAGCCATGTTCAGGTCGGCCCATTCATCCACATAGACGTGACAGATGCCTTTATAATGCTTGATCACCGGGATCCTGGAAACGCTGACGACTTTCCTGATCAATCCTTCCCCCCCGCGCGGCATGACCAGATCGATATAGCCGTTCAGTTTCAAAAGCCGGTCGACGCCGGCGCGGTCGGTGGAGGCGACGAAGTTGATCAGGGCCGTATCGAGCCCGTTTTCCTCCAGGACCGACCTGATCGTCTCGTAGACGGCGGCATTGGAATTGACGGCCTCGCTGCCGCCGCGCAGTATGACTCCGTTACCGGACTTAAAACACAGTCCGGCGCAGTCGGAGGTGACGTTCGGCCTGGCCTCGTAGATGATGGCGATGACCCCGATGGGAACGCGGACCTTGTGGATCCAGAGGCCGTTGGGCCTGCGCCATGCCTTGATGACTTCTCCGACGGGGTCCGGCAGCGCCGCGATGTCGCGCAGGGAATCGCTCATCGCCGCAATCCGTTTTTCGTCGAGTGTCAGCCGGTCGACCAGCGCGCGGCCAAGACCCTTCCGTTGCGCACGCCGGACATCAATGCGGTTGGCAGCGACCAGCGCTTTGCGTTTTGCACGAAGCGCCTCCGCCATCTCTACCAGCACCTTGTCCTTGGTCTCCGAGGAAATGGAAAGGCTGCTGCGCGCAGCTGCCTGCGCGGCCTGTGCCATTTTTTTAAGTTGTTCGTTCAGTCCTGCCACAGCTTCACTCCAGTATCACGATATTATCGCGGTGAATGATCTCTTTATCAAACCTGCCCCCCATTGCCTTTTCGACGGTCCCGGCGCCGACCGAGGCTTTCCCGCGGGCGAATTCGATCCCCTCGCGGTCACAAACGCAGACGATATCGCCATCATCGAAACTGCCGCAGCATTTGATGATGCCGACCGCGAGCAGGCTCTTGCGCGCCTGAAGGGCTTTCTTGGCGCCGTCGTCGACGCTGATCCGGCCCCTGGGCTTTGCGCCGAAGGCGATCCAGCGCTGGCGCTGGTTCAATCCCGACTTTTTCGGCATAAAGAGCGTACCGGTTCACGC
>JAQTMD010000087.1 GCA_028714595.1 Candidatus Omnitrophota bacterium | reverse complement strand
GGTCGGTCTCCGACCGGCTGCTCATCTGCACCAATGACGGCTCATACGGGGTCAAAGGATTTGTTACCGACGTGCTCAAAGGCCTGATCGACACAGGAGAAAAGATAGATATCGTATTTGCCGTCGGCCCGGCAGTGATGATGAAGGCGGTCTGCGACATGACCAGGCCGTATAATCTTAAGACCATCGTCAGCCTTAATTCGCTCATGGTCTGCGCCATGGGCATGTGCGGCGCCTGCCGCGTCGAGGTAGGAGGAAGAACTCGCTTTACCTGCATGGACGGACCGGATTTCGACGGCCACCAGGTGGATTTCGATCTCTTGATGAAACGTCTGGATACCTACAAAGCAGAAGAGTGCAGCTGTTGCAAAAAATAACAACCCCCACACCGGGTGCGGGGTTACAGGGGAGCGACGATGGCGGTTGAGAAAAAAGCAGTATTGATGCGCGAGCAGCCCGCAGAACAGCGCATCAAAAACTTTAACGAAGTCCCGTTAGGCTATAACGAAGCAGAGGCGTTCAGAGAGGCATCCCGCTGCATGCAGTGCGCACAGAAGCCCTGCGTGGAAGGCTGCCCGGTGCGCATCGACATCCCCGCGTTCATCAAGGCGCTGAAAGACAAAGATTTTCAGAAGGCCATTGATATCATTCACGAGAACGATTCGCTGCCGTGCATGACCGGCCGCGTCTGTCCGCAGGAAGAGCAGTGCCAGGCGGTCTGTGTCATGAAAAAGGTGGGCGATCCCATTTCCATCGGCAGGCTTGAGCGGTTCCTGGCCGACCGCGACATGGAAAACCGCAAGATCAACAAAGCCAGGCCTGCGGCCGCCGCAAAGAAGAAGAACAAAAAAGTGGCGGTGGTCGGCTCCGGTCCTGCAGGCTTAACGTGCGCCGCAGAATTGGCCAAGATGGGCTATGACGTGACGGTCTTTGAAGGATACCATAAATTAGGCGGAGTTCTCGTCTACGGTATCCCGGAATTCCGCCTTCCCAAGGCCATCGTGCAGGCGGAAATAGAAAAATTGCAGGAACTGGGGGTGATATTCGTGACCAATGCCCTGATCGGCAGGGCGCTGACCATCGAAGAGCTTTTCAAGGACGGCTTTGAAGCGGTGTTCGTGGGAGCGGGAGCAGGCCTGCCGAATTTCATGGGCATCCCCGGAGAAAACTTAAGCGGCGTTTATTCCGCAAACGAATTCCTGACCCGCGTAAACCTGATGAAGGCGTATAAATTCCCGGAATTCGATACGCCGGTCAAGCGCGGCGCAAACGTGGCAGTGGTCGGCGGAGGCAACGTGGCCATGGACTCTGCGCGCACAGCCCTGCGGCTCGGCGCAAGGCACGTGTACCTTATTTACCGCAGATCCGAGAAAGAAATGCCCGCGCGCATCGAGGAAGTGGAGCGCGCCAAAGAAGAAGGCATAGATTTTCGCATTCTTACCAATCCTGTACGCTACATCGGAGACGAAAAAGGAGTGGTCAAACAGGTGGAGTGCCTGAAGATGGAGCTCGGCGAGCCCGATGCCTCGGGCCGCAGGAGCCCGGTGCCTGTGCCGGGGTCGGAGTTCAAGCTTGATGTGGACGAGGTCATCGTTGCCATAGGAAATACCCCCAATCCGATCATTTCCCGTACTACCCCGGGATTGAAAGTGAAGAAACGGGGCGAGATAGAGGCCGATGAGAACGGCCAAACCTCCATGCCCGGCGTGTTTGCCGGCGGAGACGTGGTCACCGGCGCTGCCACGGTCATCACTGCCATGGGCGCAGGCCGCAAGGCCGCCGCCGCGATAGACAAATACATTTCCGAGAAAAAATAGAACAATACCTTAGTACAGTCACCAGAGGGAGAGCGCATGAGCCCAACCGCAACAGCCGAAGTCCCGAGACAGCGCGAGATCGACACGATTATCGAAAAGTACGAGGGTAAGCCCGGGGGCCTCCTGGGGATACTCGAGGAAGTCCAGAACCTGCACAAGCATAAGTACCTGCCGCAGGCCACCCTCGAATATATCTCCGGCAAAACCGGCGTGCCCCTGTCGCGCATTTATAGCGTCGTGACCTTTTACGCCTTTTTCAACCTCAAGCCCCAGGGCGACCATTCCATCATCATCTGCCGCGGCACTGCCTGTCATACGCGCCGCTCCAGGAACCTCCTGGAATACCTTAAAAAAATGCTGCACGTCAAGGAAGACGAATCAAAAGAAGGCGAGAAGGTGTTTCTCACCACCGCCGACAATAAATTCACCATCAAGACCGTTGCCTGTTTCGGCCAGTGCGCCCTGGCGCCGGTCATGGAGATCGACGGGGTCATCTACAGCCACATGACAGAGAACAAATTAAAAGAGATCGTGAATAAAGTTGCCAGGGGAGGCAAGGCGAAATGAAGATAATCAACATCGATGAGCTAAACCTTGTCAAAACGCAGGGATTGAAAAAATACCAGCCGGACAAGGTCCGCATAGCCGTAGGCATGGGTACCTGCGGCATCGGCAACGGAGCCGACGAAGTCTTGAAGGCCTTTGCCGAGGTGCTCAAGAAGAAAAAAGTCCCGGCGTTTCTCGTGCGCACCGGCTGTTTCGGCTTTTGCGCCGAAGAGCCGCTGGTAAACGTGCATATCCCGGGCCTGCCTTTGGTCATCCTGCATCAGGTAAAAGTAAAGGACGTGCCCAAGATCGTGGAAGGGATCAAGAAGGAAGCTTTTGCCGAGCGGCTCGTGCTCTGCAAGATCGAGTCCTGGGACCATCTCACCTCGCGTGTCTCGTTCGGCAAGGGATTTGAGGATATCCCTCTTTGGAACGAGATAGATTTCTTCAAGTGGCAGAAAAAGATCGTGCTGCGCGACGCCGGGCTTGTCAATCCCGAAGACATCGAGGAATACATTGCGGTCGGCGGTTACTCCAGCCTCTGGAAAATCCTCCATGGGATGCCGCCTGAAGCGGTCATCGACGAGGTCAAAAAATCAAAGCTGCGCGGCCGCGGCGGCGCAGGGTTCCCCACGGGAAGAAAATGGGAGCTGATGAAGCAGGCGGCTTCCGACAAGAAGTACGTGGTCTGCAACGCCGACGAAGGAGACCCGGGCGCATACATGAACCGTAACGAGATAGAATCCGACCCCCACATGCTTATCGAAGGCATGACCATCGGCGCCTATGCCATGGGAGCCGATGAAGGCGTGGTCTATATCCGCGCAGAATATCCGCTGGCAGTGCAGCGGCTGCGCCATGCCATCAAAGAAGCCGAAGACCTCGGGTTGTTGGGTAAAAATATCATGGGCTCGAATTTCAGTTTCATTGTGCGCCTCGTCGAAGGCGCAGGGGCGTTTGTCTGCGGCGAAGAAACAGCCATGATCGCTTCCATCGAAGGAAAACCCGGCAGGCCGCGTCCCCGGCCGCCGTTCCCGGCGCAAAAAGGTCTCTTTGATAAGCCGACCACCATCAATAACGTGGAGACCTGGTGCAACATACCGGTGGTCATTGCCAAAGGCGGCGACTGGCTTACCCAGACCGGCACCCAGAATTCGGCTGGCACCAAGGTATTTTCGCTGGTGGGAAAGATAAAGAATACCGGCCTGGTCGAGCTTCCGTTGGGCCAGCCGTTGCAGGTCCTGGTCTACAACATCGGCGGCGGTACCGGAACGCGCAAAAAAGTCAAGGCCGTGCAGTCAGGCGGCCCGTCAGGAGGCTGTATCCCCGTATCATTGTTCAACACGCCCGTAGATTACGAATCATTGACTGCGCTGGGCGCGATCATGGGCTCGGGCGGCATGGTGGTCATGGACCAGGACAACTGCATGGTGGACGTCGCCCGTTACTTTACGGAATTCACCACCTCGGAATCGTGCGGCAAGTGCACGCCTTGCCGCGAGGGGTTGTTCCAGTCATTGAAAGTCCTGCGCGACGTTTCCGACGGCAAAGCCACCCAAAAGCAGCTCGCATGCCTGAAGGAAATGGGCGAGATCATCAAGGATACCGCGCTCTGCGGCCTGGGCCAGACCGCCCCCAACCCGGTGCTGACCACGCTCAAATATTTCAGAAAAGAATACGACGAGCACATCGAGGCAAAGCACTGCGACGCCGGCGTCTGCCTCAACCTGTTTTTGTCTCCCTGCGAGAACTCCTGCCCGCTGCACATGAACATCCCCGGGTTCCTGACGCTGCTCAAAGATGGAAAGCTCAAAGACGCCTTTGAATCCATTTACCGGGATAACCCGTTCCCTGCGTCTTCGGGAAGGATCTGCCATTTCCACTGCAAGATGCGCTGCCGCAGAGAGGATATCGACGAACCGGTCTCGCAGGGCGAGGTGCACCGCTTTGTCGCGGATACAGTCTATAAACTGGGTAAGGAAGGGCAGGTCTTAAAGAAACTTATCGACGAGAAACTGCCGAACACCAAAAAGAGCATTGCCGTTATCGGCGCCGGACCTGCGGGCCTGGCTGCCGCGTTTTTCCTGGTGCGTTTAGGCCACAGCGTAACGGTTTACGAGAAGGAGGCGGAGGCAGGCGGAGTTTTACGTTACGGCATCCCCGAATACCGGCTGCCGAAAAAGGTCCTGGCCAAAGAGATCGGATTTCTCAAAAAACTCGGCGTGGAGATCGTGCTTAAAAAGAAGATCAACGCAGAAGGCTTGCGCAGGATAACCAAGGCCAATGACGCGGTGTTTATCGCCACCGGCGCTTACAAGAACATGCCGCTGGGTATTCCGGGTGAAAGCCTGGACGGCGTGGTCAGCGGTATTTCCTACCTGGAAGACATTGCCGTCAAACACAAGCCAAAGACCGGCAAGGAAATTTTGGTCATCGGCGCAGGCAACGTTGCCATTGATGCGGCGCGTACCGCGCACCGTTCCGGCGCAAAAGTAACTATCGTCTATCGCCGCGGCCGCGATGACATGCCTGCCAACGAGGACGAAATACTCGAGGCAGAGCGCGAAGGCGTCAACTTCGTGTTCTATGCCGCGCCCAGCCAGATACTCGGCGACGATAAAGGCCATGTGCGCGCGCTCCTGGTCAATAAGATGCTGGCCGGCGAGTTTGACGTGTCAGGCAGGAGAAAACCGGTTGCCACCAACGACAGCTACGAGATACCCGCGGACACCATCCTTCTGGCCATCGGCGAGAAAGTGGATTCCGATACCTTGCGTGATTTCGGCCTGGCGGTCAATCAGGATGCCACGGTACAGGTCAATCATTTCACCATGAGGACGAGCGTCCCCAAGGTCTATGCAGGCGGAGACCTGGTCATGGGCCCGGCCACCGCAGTCGAGGCAATGGCCGACGGTAAGACCGCGGCTATCGCCATTGATTTCGCGCTCATGGGAGAGAACAGGTTCGATAAGCTTTATAAGAAATTCGATTACGCCATGCAGGTGCCGGCAAAACCTGCGGCAGCAAAGAAGCAGACCGGCGCACGGCTTAAGCCCAAGGAGCGGTTCAAGAATTTCAGAGAGATATCGCAGGGTTTATCCGAGATGCAGGCGCACCTTGAGACCTTACGCTGTTTGCGCTGCGACGTTAAAACCGAATAGGACGGAGCGACTATGCCTAACATCAAAATCGACGGTAAGAGTTTTCAGGTTCCCGACAACACCACCATCTTAAAGGCCTGCGAGCAGGCGGGCATCATCGTTCCGACCATCTGTTACCTTGACGGCATCAGCGAAGAAGCGGCGTGCTCCATCTGCGTGGTGGAGGTCACCGGAGCAAAGACGCTGTTACGCTCCTGCGTGACCAGGGTCACCGAGGGCATGGAGATATTGACCAGTACCGAGCGGGTGCGTAAGGCGCGCACCCTGAACCTGGAGCTGCTCCTGGCAAGCCACCCTACGGACTGCTTTGTCTGCGACCGCAACCAGACCTGCGAATTGCGCCGCATCGCTTTTGAGATGGGCATCCGCGACGTGCGTTTCCCCAAGGCGACCACGCTTGAGATGCCGATCGACGCAAGTTCTCCGTCAGTCATCCGCGACCCCAACAAGTGCATCCTTTGCCGCCGCTGCATCGCAGTCTGCGAGAAAGTGCAGTCGGTCAGCGCCATCGATTCCATGAACCGCGGCAAGCTCACCAAGATAGCTACTTTTATGGACAAGGGCCTGGGCAACGTGGATTGCATTAACTGCGGGCAGTGCATCCTGGCCTGTCCCACCGGGGCGCTGGTCGAGAATAATCAGATCTCCGGCGTCTGGCAGGCGCTCTCAGACCCGAAGAAATTCGTGGTGGTGGAGACTGCGCCGGCGGTCAGGGCATCCATCGGCGAGGAATTCGGCATGCCCGCGGGAAGCCGCGTTACCGGCAAGATGGCTGCTGCTTTGCGCAGGCTGAAGTTTGACAAGGTATTCGACACCCAGTTCTCCGCAGACCTTACCATCATGGAAGAGGGACATGAATTGATCTACCGGTTGAAGAACAGGGGCGTCTTGCCGCTTATCACCTCGTGTTCGCCGGGCTGGATTAAATTCGCCGAGCATTTTTACCCGAAGGTCCTCGACCACATCTCCAGTTGCAAATCTCCCCAGCAGATGTTCGG
>JAQTMD010000086.1 GCA_028714595.1 Candidatus Omnitrophota bacterium | reverse complement strand
AAAAAGTCAAAACGCTGGTCGAGCAGGGGGCCGACGTCAATTACGCAGACCGTTACGGACTCACGCCCCTGGGGTATGCCGCTGATGTGGGCGACCTTGAGATGACCAGGTTCCTCTGGAGCAAGGGCGCACGGCACGATGCCGGCAAAGAGCGTCCGCTGCTCGTGGCTGCGGGCCGGGGCAGGCTCGAGATCGTCAAGTTTTATATCGAGCAGGGCGTGCCCATCGATACGGTTTCTGCGCAGGGAAGCACCGCCCTGAAGGTCGCCGCCCGCTGGGACCAGGCGGCAGTGGTCGAATATCTCAAATCAAAGGGCGCGCAGGAGCCCGTGGAAGCAGGGCAATAAAAAAGGAGAGGGATGTTCATATTGTTATTCGGGGCCGGCATCGTAATCGTTGCCGCGGCCTTTACCTGGTTTCTTTCGAAGAAAGGGGACCCGCTGCGGCTGGGGGTCGTATTCGCGGCTTTGCATTTCCTCTTTACGCTCTTTGTCTGGTGGATGGCTGCCGGGATGAAGCGGGGCGGCGAGTCGCCGATGTGGGCGTGGCTGCTCTGTCTCGTCGCCGATTTCCCGCTTTACCCGCTGATGGCCTTTTGCGACACTTCGAACACTTTTTTGATATGGCTGTTCTTTGCGACGCTGGGCACCGTGCTCTATTTTTTCGTCGGATGGGGGGTGGGCAAGGTGGTGCTCTTTGCCCGGCACATGCTCGCGAAAGCAGTTGACCCGAAGTAAAAAAAAAGGAGAGGGCCCATGCCTGAATTTGGAACGCCGTTTTCGGGAATGAAGAAAGACCGCACGCTGACCCCTGAAGAACTGGTCCGCGCCATACGTTTTATGGTGGCCGCAGAATACGAAGCGGTCCAGCTCTATACGCAGCTTGCGGAGTCGATCGATCACAAGCTGGCCCGGGAAGTATTAAAGGATATCGCCGATGAAGAGCGGGTTCACGCCGGCGAATTCCTGAGGCTGCTGAAAGAGCTCGCTCCCGACGAAGAGAAGTTCTACAAAAAGGGAGCCGCTGAAGTCGAAGCGGAGATGGGAAAGGCCCGGTAAAGACCTGTCCCGCAAAAGACGCCGCATCGCATCAGGCATGATAGATAAACTGCTGGAAAGATTCGCGAAATTGCTGGTAGTCTGGGTGGTGCTGGCTGCGGTCGTCGGCTATATCCGGCCGCAGGTCCTGGTACCGCTCAAACCCTACACCGACTGGCTCTTTGCCTTTACCATGTTCGGCATCGGCTGCCTGCTTTCCACGAAAGATTTTGTCCCCATCCTTCAGAGGCCGAGACTGATCCTGCTCGGTACCGCAGCCCAGTTCGTGATCATGCCGCTTCTTGCTTTTGTCATCATCAAAGTGCTGGGTCTGGCGCCGGCCCTGGCCGTGGGCTTGATCCTTGCCGCAGCAGTCCCGGATGCCATGGCCGCGGGGGTCATGTCATACCTGGCTGAGGCTGATGTCGCATTCTCCGTTGCCCTGACTACGGCCACCACGCTGGTCTCGCCGGTCGTCACGCCTGCCTTGACCTATTTTTTAGGAAGGGAATATATCCCCCTGCAGTTCTGGCCGATGGTGACTAGTATCATACTGATGGTGATCGTGCCGCTTTTATCGGGCCTCTGGGTCCAGCATCGGTTTCATGCGTTCACTTCCCGGATAAAGCCGGTGTTCCCGGCGCTCTCCACGCTGTTCATCGCCTTTATCTGCGGCCTGGTCGTCGCGCTCAATAAAGCCGCCCTGGGTAACGTAACGGCTGTGATATTCGTCGCCGTGATCAGCCTGAACGTCCTGGGTCTTATTCTGGGGTATCTTGCCGGCAAGGGATTCGGTTTCAACCTCGCGCAGCGCCGCACGCTCGCCATCAATGTCGGCATGCAGAACGCAGGCATGGGCGCGGTGCTTGCCATCAAGCACATTTCCTGCGAAGCGGCGATCCCCAACGCCCTCTTTGCCACCTGGTGCATTATCAGCGCCGCAGTGCTCGCCGGCCTCTGGTCATCGAAAAGGTAGGGGGGACGTTCCCCAAGGTACCACACCTTGCCTCCCGGTGTAATTGCGGATAAAGGAGTTACAACACGGACAAAGTACGATACGAACTCGACCCCCATAACCGCTTGACGATCAAAAGCGAAGCCCTGCGCGGCTGCCGCCGCGTCCTGGAAGGCAGATTCAAGCTTTCCGGCAGCAACACTCTGACGTATCACGTCAAAACCCCGATCCCTGCCGGCATCAAAGCCCCGCATCAGGTAAAATTGCACGGCGCCTGGTCCCTCACCGAAGACCATGACCTGCGCCTTACCCTGGACAAATGGCAGCGCAAGACGTTCGGCGACCAGGTCACGATCCAGGCAGAGATCATCGACGTGCGCAAAAATTCTCTCGCCTTTGCGGTCCAGACTAAAAAACAGAACGACCTGCCGTCTTTCTACACCCTGGAACTCGCAGGCTCCTGGCAGGCGGACGAGCGCAACCGGCTTACCTTCAGGGTGAACAGGGGCGCTGGCCGCTTTGACTCTCTGACTTTTGACGCAGCCTGGCAGCTCGACAAGAATTACAAGCTCACCTACGCCTATCAGAAAGAGGGGCTCGTGCGCAGGACGAAAAAGACGCACACCCTGACGTTCGACGGATACTGGGATATCAGGGACAAAACCAGATTGTCGTATGTCCTGGCAGGCGCGCCCGCTTCAGGATTCGATTTTACGGCCACCGCCGGCATCTTTAAAAGCAATTACATCAAATACGAACTGGGCATCGGCCTGTCCCGGAAGCGCTTGCCGCAAAGGCGCGTGATCACCTTCCCCGGCAAATGGATGATACAGAAAGACCTGGGTTTTGTCTTTGAAGTCCGACGGGAGAATAGAAAATTCCAGACGTTCATTTTCGGCGCAGAGGCGCGGCTGAAGGGCAGGGACAGCGTGGCCGTGAGCCTGCGGAGCAGCTTAAATCGCGACCTGGCGGCAGAAGTGGAATTGTCGCGCGATATCTTCAACGCGGACGGCCAGGCATTCCTGCGCCTGTTGGCCTCGAAAAAGGAAGCCGCCGTCGTCGCCGGCGCCGGATTCCGCTGGTGAAAACGGCGAAGGACCCCGTTCCGCTTACGAAGTGGAAGGGATTTTTGAGGCGTCATTTTTGTTGAGGAATGCCCTTGCAGGCGGTATAATCATAACACCGGCAGGAACAGCCGAGGGAAGAGGGCGAGTAATGAGAATATTGCTGGTCGAAGATGAGGAACGCATAGCCTCGTTCGTGGCGCGGGGGTTGAAGGAGTCCCGCTATGTGGTGGACGTGGCCGCGGACGGCGAAAAAGGGCTGTTCATGGCCGAGATCAATCCCTATGACCTTGTCATCCTCGACATCATGCTTCCGAAGCAAGACGGCATTTCCGTCTGCCGCGAGCTGCGCGCCAAAAAGATCGACGTCCCCATCCTCATGCTCTCGGCAAAAGACTCCACCGACGACAAAGTCCGGGGCTTGAATTTCGGGGCCGACGATTACCTGGCCAAGCCCTTCGCGTTCAAGGAGCTCTTGGCGCGCGTGCAGGCGCTCTTGCGCAGAAAGGCGCCGGAAAAAGGGGGCGTGCTCAAAGTCGGGGACCTTGAGCTGAACCAGCTTACCCGCAAAGTCTCGCGCGCCGGAAAAGAGATCGAGCTGACCGGCAAGGAATACGCGCTCCTGGAGTACCTGATGCTCAACGCCGGCACGGTCATCACCCGCACCATGATCTCCGAGCACGTCTGGCACGAGGATTTCGACTCTTTTACCAACGTCATTGACGTCTACATGAACTACCTGCGCAACAAAATATGCAAGGGTTTCAAAAAAACCCTCATCCAGACCGTCCGCGGTTCGGGTTACATCATCAAAGCATGACCCCATGAAATTCAACTCCATCCGTTTCAAGATAAGCGTCTTTTATACGGCGATACTGGCGCTGATCCTGGTGTTCTACACGGCGATCAATTACTATAACCTGCGCTATGCGCTCTACCGCGATCTGGACAACGACGCCCTGGTCAAGGCGCAGGAGGTCTCCAACACCATCAACAGCTTTCTCGTGCCGCTGGGCAACGACCAGCGGGCGTTCGATTTTGCGGCGCGCCGGGTGATCAGGCTAGAGGGCGCCCACCCCGGCCAGGCAAGGATAGAACAGATGGAGCGGCAGTGGCTCCAGAAGCGGGAACAGGACAAGATCGCCGACGCGTACATCAACCTGGCGACCGCGGACCGCGCAGAGCCGGTGGTAGTCTCGGCGAACATGAACGAGAAGATGGTCAAAGGGTTTTTGTCGGACTTCGCCTCATCCAGCAAAAAAACGCTCTCGTATAAAGACGTGGTCGCAGGCTCCACCGAGCTGCGCGTGGTGACCATCCCGTTTTATTACACCTTCAAGAAAAAGCAGACCTACCTGCTCCAGGTCGGGGTCTCCCGCCGGCCGGTCCTGAACATCCTCTACGGCCGCCTGATCTTTGCCGCGTTGACCATCCCGCTCATCCTTTTGATCGCCAGTTTTTTCGGCGGGGTCATCACCGACCGGGTCTTGAAGCCCATCATGAAGCTCACCGGCGTGGCCTCGAACATCACGCACAAGGACCTGAGCATCCGGGTGCCGGAAGAGCGCGTCGAGGAAGAGCTTAAATACCTGGTCAACGCCTTTAACGAGATGATCTCGCGGCTGGACAAGTCGTTCCGTTATATCGCGGAATTCTCATCCAATGTCGCCCATGAGCTGAAGACCCCGCTGACCATCATCAAGGGAGAATCCGAGGTGACGCTGATGCAGGAGCGCGACCCCGCGGAGTACCGCAGGGTGATCAAGGTGACGCTCGAAGAGACCGAGGGCATGCTCGCCATCGTCGAGGACCTTTTGCTTTTGAGCAGGCTGGAATACCAGCCCGGCGCCTTTCACTTCGAGCCGTTCGATTTCAACGGCCTTATCGACGACGTGTTCGAGCAGGCGAAAAAAATTGCCGCTGCCAAGAACATCACCGTAAAACTTTCCCGGCCCGAGCGGCCGCTCGTGCTGCGCGCCGATGCGACGCATTTGCGCAGGCTGTTCCTCAACCTGGTCAGCAATGCCGTGAAGTTCAGCCGCCGGGCAGGGGACATCGCCATCAAGGCGCAGGCCGAGGGGAAGACCCTTGTCGTCTCTGTCGCGGATAACGGCGTCGGCATCAAGCCCGGGGACATCAACAAGGTCTTCGACCGTTTCTTCCACGTGGATCATCCCGGCCCGGGAGGCTCAAGCGGAACGGGCCTGGGCTTGAGCATCGCCCAATCCATTGCCCGGATCCACCGCGGAGACATCACCGTAGCCAGCCAGCCTGACAAAGGCTCCACCTTCACTGTGACCCTGCCGCTGTAACCTTTCCATCCAAGATTAAAAAAATTAATGATAATTTAATCCTCTTTTAATCATGAGTTTGCTATAGTGGCCGTGTACTCAAGTACAGGGGGGCGCGTGACTATGCAAGGGGGGAAGATGAAGGCCACGGAAGAACGCTCAGAGGATAGATATGAGGTCATTATCAGGAGACTGGGGAACAGCGACACGGTGGAGACCGATGTGCTGGACGACCGGCAGACCCAGGCAGTCCTGTATATGATCGGCACACTGAAGGCGCGTAACGCCTAGGGGTTCGGGGTAAGGAAAAAGGGACGGTCCTATTTTTGCCTTTATCGGGCATGATTCTCTCTAAAATAGTGCCGTCCCCTTTTTTCTCTTGCAGCCGTCAGGACGTCTCTTCAGGAACGATTTTCTTCATCTTGCTGAGCCCGGAGTAGTGGTATAATAGACAAAAGAGGAGGAGCGTGAAAAAGACGATCGTGCTCGGTTTCCTGGCGTCAAGCGCGGCTGCGCATTGTTGTGCCCAGTCCGATCAGACCGATTCCGTGACCATCGCCACCTATTATCCTTCGCCCTACGGCGTCTATACTACCGTGCGCCTGGTCCCGGGCGCCGAGCCTCTGAATCCCCTGGTGCGCAGAGCCGGCACGCTGTATGTCAACAACACGGATGACAAGCTGTACCTTTTTAACGGGACTCACGGGGCGTGGGAAAAGGCCGGAGGCAAATGCCTGAGCCGGTTACCGTAGCAGGGGAAGTCGACCCTTTGTTTGCAAAGGCGCCGGAACGAACGGCGTCTTTTTTGTTGAGTAACGCCTTTGCAGGCGTTATAATATTCATACCATGCCCGGCATCGATCCCGAGAAGATGAAGATCGGCTACGTGGTGCTGGTGGCAGGCAGAAAGCCCGCCATCGAGGCAGTCCAGCGTACGGCCGGATACGCAGAACGCGCGCGCTGGACGCACGTTGCCGGAAGCCTGGGCGGCTGCACGCTCATCGAGGCCTGCGTTCCCCGGTCCCGTCTCTCGGACATCCGGAGAAAATACGCGGACAAAGGCTTTGTCATCAAGGTCCTGAAGCGCCGCAGCCAGGATGCGCACGCGCGCTATAAGGTCGCGCTCTGGTGGGCGACCATGAACAACCTGCCGTACGACACCCTGCAGTTCTTGTGGTTTCCCCTGTCGCTTTTGTTTTGCAGC
>JAQTMD010000085.1 GCA_028714595.1 Candidatus Omnitrophota bacterium | reverse complement strand
GCCGATCCTGACCTCTTCCAGGTGGCGGTACCCCATCGACTCCAGTGCGTGCTTGATGGTGGCGCCCTGGGGGTCGACCACCGTCTTCTTTAACGTGACATGGATATGGGCTTTAAACATGGCTTTTCTCCCTGAAAAAACAAAAATGACGTTTAGTGCCGACACTTCGGCCCTGAAACGTCTTTGTTTTTTTTTGTAGTTCGTCCTTGAACTACGGTGGTAGTATACTCCATATTTGGCTCCTGTCAACCGAAAAACACCGCCCTATTCTCAGGGACGGTTCTCAACCCTGCTTAGAAGTGTCCCTGAATAAAAGCAGCTTTTGAGAGACGATGTCCGAGGCCAGGCGCACCCCCGCACCCTCGAGATCCGCCACCCGGACCACCTCCTGGTACTTGGCGTAGTCGGGGCAGAGTTTCGCAAATCCGTTGGCCCGCTGCCTGATGCAGTGGAGGTTGAACACCGTCCCTTGCTTCTCCGGCACCACGGATAGATAAAAAATCCCTGCCTCGACCAGGTCCTGGAAAAAATGCGTGCCGAAAGAAAGCTCGGGAGAAGCGTTTGCGCCGGCAAACGCCACTTCCCCCAATGCCGCGACCTTGTTTATCTCCGAGAAGGACACCGGCACGCCCAGCGACGGCGTGGTCGTGCCCCACCTGCCCGGGCCCAAAAGCAGCGTGGGCATGCGGTCGCGGTCCGGGATCGTGCGGTTGATTTCTCCGACTGCCCGGGCAATATCGTATTTCTGCGTCTGGGAAAGCTCGGAATACTTCTGCGGGTCCACGAAGATGATGCGCTTGATGGGCTGGAATATGTTCCCGCCCAGGAATCCGCCGCAAGCGGCGATCAAAACCCTGTCCGCAGAAATACGCTCCGGGATCTTCACCTTCCTGCCCAGACCCATGGTCTTCAGCGGCCTGCACTGCAGGAGATTGATCTTCAGCGCATTGCCGGTGACGTTTACCGTGAATTCGATGTCCACCGGATGGCCGTAGGCCGCTTCAAGCCGACGCAGCATCTTTTTCATCACCGTTGCGAATTCCGTCTCGCCCAACAGCCGGTCAAAATCCAGGATCCATACTTCTTCATCCGAACCCCGTTCTTTGAGCCGGGCAGTGGCTTCTTCGTCGCGCGAGGCAATGAGGTCAAAGCGCAGGGCTATGCCTTCGCGTAACAATTCCCGGACCGGACGCACGACAAAAGAATTCGTTTCAATGTCCAGTACATCCACATCATGCTGGGAAAAACGCTGCCGGTCGCGCGCGTCGCTGGCAACCTTGAGCAGCGGCTGGTCCAGGGCCGCGATGCGCGGGTAATCCCCTTCCACGCGGTTTACCGCGTGCGTGCCCAGGCCTGCCACGATACGCAGCATCCCGGCCCTGGGGTCGATGTCCGGTTTCCAGACAAAGGTATTATACGAAATGCCCACGCCTGCCATCTCCGGGAAGAAATACCGGCCGTGGTAGGCGCCCGAGACCCGCTGTACCAGAAGGGCCATCTGCTCGTCGGCCTGGTCCAGGCCGCGCTGCTGCCGGTAGGTGAGCGCGTCCTTGTTCATGGTGGACGCGTAGATCCTGCGCACCGCCTCCACGAATTTCCCGTAACGCTCCTCGGGCGTGCCCTGGTTGACCAGGAAGATGCTCTCGTATTTCCCGGCGAAGACATTGCCGAAGCTGTCTTCCAGGAGGCTCGACGAGCGCACGATGATGGGCGACTGGCCGAAATATTCTATCATCTGCTGGAACTGCTCTTGTATCTCCTCGGGGAAAACGCCGGAGCGCATCTTCTCTGCCAGCTCGCCGGCAACGGTAAAATAGCCGTCTTTGGTCTTCTGCTGCATGCGCAGCTTCCACCAGCCGTTCTCCACGATATAGCTGTAGAACACGTCCGAGCCGATATAAAAGGAGTCGTGCGGCTCGAAATAAAAACTGAGCTGCTTTTTCCCCCGCGCCAGGATGTGGCGCGCCAAAAGCATGCCCGTGGACTTGCCGCCGATGAACCCCGTGCCGACCATGCGCGATTTTATGGCTACCATGTCTTCGAGAGAAAAATGCTCCTTGATAAGGGAGAGCATTTTCTCGTCGCGCGCAAGCACCAGGCGCGCCAGCTGCTCCACCATGGCGCGTTTCCGGCGTTTGGCGTCGGGCTTCTGCGCCATGTCCTCGGCGCGGATAAAGAGCCGGTCCCAGTAATCCAGGTTCCTGCGCGCGCTCTTCGGGCTGCGGTTAAACACCTCGGAGAAAAGCTTTGCCGTATCCGCGCTGTTGGCAATGGGCACAAAGCGGTCTTTGGCGCGGATGTGCGGCAGGAACATGGTCGGCGAATAGCGGTTCCAGACCTTCAAGGGGTGCACGTAGTACTTGCCTTCATAATGATAGACGTCCAGCAGGAGCTGCGTGGTCTCGCGGATGCGCGCCACGGTCTTAAAGGAATGTTTGTTGCGCAGCAGCGCGAAATACGCGATGGTGTCGAGCTCGAACAAATACGGACAGGTGATCTTGAAGAAGTTCCCGATCATGAGGTCGTTTGCCCAGGCAGAGAGCAAATCTGAGAGGCAGTCGAACACGTAATAGACGCCCCTGCCGTGCCTGGTGGCAATGGCATTGACCTGCGAGGAGAACGACTCGAAACCCGAATAGGCATCAAGTTTATAGATGACAATGCCGTCGGCCTTGGTGATTATCGGCTCGTGCTCCGCAAAGCGCAGGTACACCACCTCTTTTTTGTCTGCCAGCGCCTGTTTGACGAACGGCCGCACAAAATCAAGGTAATCGGCCAGCGAGTCGATCTGCCAGACCACGTTATCGCCCAGCCGCAGGCTGTTGATGACCTTGTCCAGGCTCTTTATGCCGGTGGTTTCCATGCTGCAAGCTCCCGGGGCAGCGCCCCCTGTGTCCGTGATACAAAATCTTTGATATAGAGTTTTTCCAGCAGCTGCGTGGTGACGATCGCGACCAGCGCCATGTTGTCGCGGGCGCTGATGGCCGCCGTATCCATGGCGCGCAGTTTTGCCGTGAGCATCCCGACCTGCGCGGGGTCAAAAAACCCCGAGCGCGAAAGCATTGACTCGCTTAAAAGTCCGTCGATATAATCGCGCCTGCCGGCGTGCAAGAAACTGGCTGCGTCCGGCGCCCGGTACGCCTGCTTGACCCGCTCGATGACTTCTGCCGGCACATGACCTTTGGATATCTTTTTGAGAAGATATTTTTCTTTCATCACTTTGAGCTTGAACTGCGCAGGCAGGTTAAAACCGAACTCCACCAGGCGCCAGTCCAGAAACGGCAGCCTCCCCTCGACTGAATTCGCCATCATCATCCGGTCTCCCTGGGACGACAGGAGATTTCCGGACAAGAGCGTCTGCATCTCGATATACTGGGCCTGCGCCAGGCTGTCCCAGGCAGCAAAATCGTCCGGCAGCCCGGCGTCGAACTCCTCTATCGCGCTGTAAGAACCGATCTCATGCTGAAGCCGGGCGGAAAACAGAGACTTTATCTTTACGGTCATCTCCCAGCGGGGGATGTGCGAGTAGTGCGGGATATCCGTCGGCACCAGATGCTTCCGGTAAAAGCCCTCCAGAAAACCCGATGCCGAGCGCGGCCAGTTCGGGATGTAGCTGTAGAGCCTGCGCATCAACAGCGGCCGCAGGCGCGAGTTTGGATACCGGGCCCAGAACCTGCGGATCTTGTTCTCCCTGAAAAGGTCATAGCCTCCCAGGACCTCGTCGGCGCCTTCCCCGGTAAGCACCACTTTGATATTGCTGTCGCGCACCAGCCGTGCCAATAGATACAGCGGCGCGGGCGCGGTGCGGATAAGCGGCTTTTCCGCGAACCAGACTACGTCCGTCATGATATCGGCGATATCGCCGTAGGAACAGGACACCTCTGCATGCGCGGTCTTGATCGTCTCTGCGACTTTCTTCTGATACGATGCTTCGTCGTAGTCTTTATCCCCGAAGCTCACCGAGAACGTCTGCAGGCGGTCGTTATAGTATTTTTTGACCAAAGCGCTGATCAATGACGAATCAATGCCGCCGCTTAAATATGCTGCCACCGGAACGTCGGCGCGCAGGCGAAGGTTGATGGAATCCTGCAAAAGAAATTCAAGCCGCTCGGCATAATACTCCTCGTCAACGCGCGAAGTGCCTCCCGGTGAAGTATGCTCCAGCTGCCAGTAGCGGCGCGTACAGAGCGTTTTGTTATGAATGGTGAGGCAATGGCCCGGGGCAAGCTCCAGGATTCCCCGGAAAACGGTGCGCGGCGGCACGGTGGCCCACAGGGTAAAGAGCTGATCCAGGCCCTTCGGGTCGATCTGACGCTGCACGCGGGGATCCGTAAACAGCGCTTTTATCTCCGAGGCAAAAAGGAATTGCCCGTTGACCAGCGTGTAAAAGAACGGCCTGATGCCGAAGCGGTCCCTGCCGGCCAGAATTCTCTGGTTGCGTTTGTCCCAGATAACGAACGCAAACTGTCCGTTAAGATCGGCGAACATCTCTTCGCCTTTTTCTTCGTACAAATGCACCAGCACTTCGGTATCGCTCCTGGTATGGAACTCATGGCCGTGCGCGATCAATTCACTGCGCAGTTCCAGGTAATTGAATATCTCTCCGTTAAACACCACCCACACGCTCTTATCTTCGTTGTGCATGGGCTGCGAGCCGCCTGCCAGGTCGATGATGGAAAGCCGGGCATGCGCCAGGCCGATGTGCCCGTCGCAGTACAGGCCGAACTCGTCGGGCCCGCGGTGCCGGAGCATGAAGATCATGCGCTTGAGCGCCCCGGTGTCTATGGGCTGCTTGTGTCCCAGGTTGTAGATGCCGCTGATTCCGCACATATCGGGTCCTCGCGTCACCAGTCTGTATTCAGCTACATGGTTGGCAATGTGCTGCTCCCCATCAAGAACTCGTCCACGGCGCGGGCGCAGCGCCGGCCTTCGGCAATGGCCCAGACCACCAGCGACTGTCCGCGGCGCATGTCGCCGCAGCAAAATACCTTTTTCCTCGACGTTGCAAATGACTCGCCGGTCCTCACGTTTCCCCGGGCATCAAAGTCGACCTTGAGCTCTTCCAGCAAACCCTTATGCTCCGGATGCAGGAAACCCACTGCCAGGATCGCCAGGTCTGCTTCTATCTCAAACTCCGCGCCCGGGACTTCTGTCATCTTCACGCAACCGGGGACATCTTCTTCAAAAACCACGCGCACGCACTCAAGTTTCTGCACGCTTTTGTCGCCCACGAACCGCTTGGTCAGCACTGACCAGTGGCGCGTGCCCCCTTCTTCGTGGCTGCTGGATGATTTCAAAAGTAACGGATAGGCCGGCCAAGGCATGGACTCTGTCCTGCACGTCGGCGGCTGCTGCAGCACCTCGATCTGCACCACGCAGGAAGCGCCCTGCCGGTGCGCCGTGCCCACGCAGTCGGCGCCGGTATCGCCGCCGCCGATGACTACCACGCGCTTGCCCCCGGCATCGATCAATTCCCGGGGGGGAATCTTTTCTCCGGCAATACGCTTGTTCGACTGCACGAGATACTCCATGGCAAAATGAATGCCTTTTAATTCCCTGCCGGGGATGTTCAGGTCACGCGCCTCTCGCGAGCCGCCGGCTAAACACACCGCATCAAACTTCTCCAGGAGTTTCTCAACAGGATGATCCGTGCCCACGTTCGCGCCCGTTTTAAAAACAATACCTTCTTCTTCCCAGAGCTTGAGCCTGCGGTCAAGCAGTGATTTTTCCAGCTTGAAATCCGGGATGCCGAAACGCAGGATGCCGCCCGGCTTTTTATCGCGCTCAAAGACAGTGACACGGTGGCCGGCACGATTGAGTTGGTCTGCACACGCCAGGCCCGCAGGCCCGGAGCCGACGACAGCGATGCGCTTTCCGGTCCTCTTTTTTGGGGCACGGGCCTTGATCAATCCGTTGGTAAACCCGTGCTCGATAATCCCCAGCTCGTTCTCGCGGATGGTCACCGGATCGTCATTAATACCCAGCACACAGGCGTATTCGCATAATGCCGGGCATATCCTGCCGGTGACTTCCGGAAGATTGTTGGTCGCCGAAAGCAGTTCCAGCGCCTTATCCCATCTTCCGTGGAACACCAGGTCATTCCATTCAGGAATATAATTGCCGATAGGGCAGCCGGAATGGCAGAACGGCGTGCCGCAGTCCATACAGCGCGATGCCTGGTCTTTGGATTGCTCGTCGGTGCGCGCCAGGGCAACGTGCTTATAATCCTTGACCCGCTCGCACACCGGCCGGTACTGATGTGGCTGCCTCTTGACGGTCAAAAAACCTTTCGGGTCTCCCATGCTCGCTCCTTGTACTGCAACCCCACACCCGGTGCGGGGTTAACCTTCGGTGTCCTCGGCCAATTCCATTGTCTCTTCTTCCTTGCTCGCTTCCAGGATACGCTTGTACTCGATAGGCATGACCTTCACAAAATCTTTTGACTCCTCGCTGAAATTATCCAGGAGCCTGTTTGCCAACGTGCTCCTTGTATGCCGGCAGTGGCCGGCGATCATCCTGCGCACCAGCCTGCGGTCTTTGTCGTCGAGCGCCTCAAGGTCCACCAGGTCGAAATTGCACCGGGACTTC
>JAQTMD010000084.1 GCA_028714595.1 Candidatus Omnitrophota bacterium | reverse complement strand
CAGCGACGGCGCTTTGCGCGACGCGGAATCCATCCTCGACCAGCTCGTTGCCTTCTCGAAGGGCAATGTCACGCTCGAAGACGTGGTCTCGATGCTGGGACAGGTCGAGACTCAGACGCTGTTCGAGCTTACCGACGCGATCGTGCGTAAAGACCCGGGCCGCGCCCTTACGCTGGTCAACAACCTCATCGACCAGGGAAAAGACACTGCAGTGCTGCTGCAGGATCTGATCGAGCATTTCCGCAACCTGATGGTGGCAAAAGTCGCGCAGGCCGACGCCGGGCTCATTGATCTGCCGCAGGAGCTCTGTGTGCGCCTGGCGGGCCAGGCTGCCGGATTGAGCATGGAAGAGATATTCGGCGCTTTTAACGCGTTTGTCAGCGCGCAGGACCTGGCCAAGCGCCTGGAGTCTGCGCGTATCCCCATAGAGATCACGCTGGTGAAACTCTGCGCAGGAACGCGCGCGTCTGATTCGTTGAAACCGGCAGCCATGCAGGCAAGGACGCCTGTTGCCCCGGCAAGGCCGGCAGTCCAAACAGTACGGCCAATAACCGGCGCGCAAAGACCGCAGGCCCCTGTCGTTCAAAGGCCCGCAGCTAAGCCGATGCCCGCCTCAGAGCCGGGCGAGAAAAAACCGCAGCCGCCGCCCGCAGCCGGACTTCAGCAGCACGGGACAGCGGCATCGCAGCCCGACAGCCGGCAGACAGCAGTCGCCGAAGCGGCTTTATTGTCGCGCGAGCCTGCAGTGACTGTTTCGCTGGATGCGATCAAAGAGTCGTGGCATGAAGTGGTGCAGAACATGAGCAAGGTCAAGATATTCATGGCGAATTACCTCAAAGAGGGCATGCCTTCAAAGATCCAGAACAGCCTGCTGTACGTCACGTTCCACAAGAACCATTCGCTGTATAAAGAGACGCTCGAGAAAAAAGAGAACCGCGAGATGGTGGAGAAGGCCATCGCAGAAACGCTGCATGAGCCGCTCAAGGTCCATTTCGTGCTTTCGCAGGAAGAAAAGGCCCATGACGGGGCCGTGGACCATCCGGTAGTGCAGTCTGCGCTGGACATGTTCAATGCCCGGCTGATCAGGGAAGGCTGATATGGCCAATTACCCCGATTCCATAGAAAAACTCATCGAACGCCTGGTGAAACTGCCGGGCATCGGCAGGCGCAGCGCCGAGCGCATCGTCACCTACGTGCTCAATGCCAATGAGCAGGAAGTGTCCGAGATCGCCGAGGCCCTGACCAGGGTCAAGCAAAGCGTGCATTTCTGCACCATCTGCCATAACCTGAGCGACGAGGAGACCTGCGCCATCTGCCGCGACGTGCGCCGTGTCCGCGACGTGCTCTGCGTGGTCGAGAAGCCCTCGGACGTGGCGTCGCTTGAGAAGACCGGCACGTTCCACGGCCTCTACCACGTGCTTTTGGGCGCCATTGCGCCGCTGGAAGGCAAGGGCCCGCAGGACCTGCGCATCGACACCCTGCTCAAACGCGTCGATGCCGAGCATATCAAGGAAGTCATCATCGCCACGGATTCCGACACCGAAGGCGAGGCCACGGCGCTGTATCTTGCCAAGGTACTGAAACCGTTCGACGTAACGATCAGCCGCATCGGCCTGGGCCTGCCCGTCGGTTCGAACCTGGAGTACGCCGACCCGGCAACGCTGTCCATGGCGCTTGAATCCCGCCGGCCCGTGTAAACCACTATGATCAGCCTGGTCAACCTCACCAAACAGTACGGCAAGAGAGTCTTGTTCTCTGGTCTCAACCTTGCCATTTATAAAGGCGAGAAGATCGGCCTTATCGGCCCGAACGGCGCAGGCAAGTCCACGCTTTTTTCGCTGATCCTCGGCGATGCCGAACCGTCGTCGGGAGAGGTGCAGGCCGCGAAGAATCTCCGCTTCGGCTACCTTCCCCAGGAGGCGCACTTTCAATCCGAGCACACCGTGCTTGCCGAGCTTACCGAAGGCGACCGGCTGGTGATGCAGCTGAAAAAGGAAAAAGAAGGGCTGGAAGAGCGCAATGAGGCCGGCTCGAACCGCTACGGCGAGGTCCTGCATGAACTTGAGACTCTCGGCGTGTTCGATCTCGAGCATAAGGCCAAGAAGATACTCATGGGCCTGGGGTTCCGCGAGCGGGACTTTAACCGGCCCATACGCGAGCTGTCCGGCGGATGGCAGATGCGCACGCTTTTAGCAAAGCTCTTGACCTTCCACTACGATTGCCTTCTCCTCGACGAACCCACCAACTACCTTGATTTGAACGCCGCTTTGTGGCTCAAGGATTACCTTGCCTCGTTCGACGGGACGTTCATCATGATCTCGCACGACAAGGCTTTCCTGAACGACGTCACCAATTACACGCTTATCCTGGAAAACGGCTCGCTCTTCAAGGTCAAGGGTAATTACGAGCACTACGAAGAGATAAAGAGCGAGCGCCGCGTGCACCTGGAAAAACAGTTTAAGGAGCAGGAGAAGAAACGCGAGCAGCTGCAGCGGTTCGTCGACCGTTTCCATGCCCAGCCCAACAAGGCCCAGTCAGTGCGCGCCAAGCGTACGGTGCTGGAGCGCCTGGAAAAAGAGGCTATCGAACTGCCGCCCGACCTGCGCGAGAGTATCGGCGCCATCGAGTTCCCTCCGACGAGGACAAGCGGCCATCGCATCATGGCCCTGGAAAAGATCTCCAAGGCGTACGGGGATATTCAGGTGTACAGGGATTTTGATTTCGAGGTCACGCGGGGCGAGAAGGCGGTCCTGGTGGGTGAGAACGGCGCAGGCAAGTCCACGCTCCTGAAGATCATGGCAGGTATCGTGGAGATCGACGCCGGCGTGCGCACCGTGGGGCACAACGTGGACATCGGGTATTTTTCCCAGACGCGCATGGACGTCTTGAATCCGGAGAATACCGTGCTGCGGGAGGCGTATTCCGCCGCCCCGGGGTATCTCTCCGAGACCGTGGTGCGTTCCATCCTGGGGGCGTTTTTCTTTACCGGCGACGACGCGGACAAGTACGTCAAGGTCCTTTCCGGCGGCGAAAAGAGCAGGCTCATCCTGGCAAAATATTTGATCAATCCGCCCAACTGCCTGTTCCTTGACGAGCCTACCACGCATTTGGACGTGGACGCGGTGGACGCGCTGGTCAGGGCATTGAACTCATATCAGGGCACCATCGTCTTCATCAGCCACGATATCCATTTTGTGCGCTCGGTAGCCAACGTGGTCTATGAAGTAAAAGACGGCCGGGTGCGCAAATTCCCCGGCGGTTTCGATTATTACCTTGAGAAGAAAGACCAGGCGCTCGTTGACCTGCCGCGCAAGAAGCCCTCGAAAGATGATGCGGAAAAAGAGGGCAAGCGGCAGGAGCTTGCGCGCAAAAAAGAGGAGGAACGCCTGCGCAGGGAAGAAGAGCGCAAGAGAAAGTCGCATAATGCCGATCTCCGCGCCGGGATAAAGAAACTCGAGGAGCAAAAGGAGAAGCTGCGGCTGGAAAGCTATGCCAAGGCGCGCGCGCTTTCCAATCCCCGTATTTTCCGCGACGAGGATACTGCGCGGGAATACGGCCGCAGGCTCAAGGAGATCGAGGTCGAGATCGGTGAGCTTGACACAAAGATCAAAGAGATAGAAAAGGTCATCGAATAGACCTGAACAAAGGAGGGGGAGATGGGAAAATCAATAAAAGGGACGAGGACCGAGAAAAACCTGCTCACGGCGTTCGCCGGAGAATCGCAGGCGCGTAACCGTTATACCTACTTTGCGTCGGCGGCGCGCAAGCAGGGTTTTGAGCAGATCGCCAATATCTTCATGGAGACCGCGGAGAACGAGAAGGAGCACGCCAAGGTGTTCTTCAAGTACCTGGAGGGGGGCGACGCCGAGATAACCGCCGTATATCCCGCGGGAAAGATCGCGGACACAAAAACAAACCTCGAGGAAGCGGCGAACGGAGAGAACCTGGAATGGACAAAGATATATTCTGATTTTGCCGGGATAGCCAAAGAGGAGGGGTTTGCGGACGTCTGCCGCTCGTTCGAGCAGATCGCCAAAGTCGAGAAATTCCACGAATCCCGCTATCGCAAGCTGATCAACAACATCGTTGACAATGGAGTCTTTCAGAAGAAGGCATCCGTCAAGTGGCACTGCATCAATTGCGGCTACGTCTTTGAAGGCGCCGAGGCGCCGAAGGAGTGCCCCGCGTGCAAACATCCGCAGGCCTTCTACGAAGTTTTAGCAGAGAACTTTTAGTGACGGTTTTGAATAAAAAAGCCGGGCTTTTTGGCGAGCCCGGCTTTTTGTTTTTGAGGAGAGATTTACAGGTACCTGCGGATGGAGTTCATGACTTTCTGGGCTGCGTCCTTGTCCCCGGTCGCTCCCACCCGCACTTCGATACGGCTGGCAGCCTCGGTCCTTTTCTCGATGTCTACCCAGACCGTCCTGCCGTCGGTATACTTGCTCATGAACTGCGCCGTTCTGTCCGTCAGGGTCTCTTTATCGATAGTCATTCGCAGCGCGCGCAAACCGTTCTTGGCGGCGTCGACCGAGCGGTCGAACGGGGTATTGAGATCCTGCGTCAGCTTTCCCTGCATCCAGTAGGCAGTGCCTGCGGCGCCTGCGCCGATCAACAGGACCGCGCAGCCGCACAAGGATGTTGTCAGACACGCCAGAATCGCCAGCGTCGTGATTTTCTTGAACATATGCCCTCCTTGATAAAATCGTCTACGCCCATTGTACCTTAAAAATTTCCGTCTGCAACACTTTTTGTTAGCCCAGGTATCGGTTGTTGAGCGACGGCAGGAGTGTTATAATACCGTAAGTCATAAAGGAGTTTTGTATGCAGTTTGTCTACCGGGCAAAAAATAGGGGAGCAGGGTATTCCAACCCGCGCGCGATTATTGTCCTGATTCTTCTTATCGTTGCCGCAGCGCTTTTCAGGGTCTGCGCAGGTCTATTCAACACGTACATTGCCGCTCAAAAGCGTCCCCTGCCTGTTTCTCAGACCGCTGTTGAGCGTCCCGCGGAAACAGCCCCGTATCAGGACGCTTTCGAGCAAGTCTCGAGCGAGGCTTTGCCGGTTCTTAAAGAGGAAGCGCCGGAGTTAAAGCTTGAAGTCCGTGAGCCGGATCTGCCTGCGCCTGTTGACCTGGCCGGGGCAAATAAAGAAGAGCCTGCTGCGGAAGCGTTGAAAGGACCGGGAAAAGAGGAAGTCCGTAAGACAGAGATGGAGCAGTTGCAAAAAGAAGCGCAAAAGCTGGTCGAGGAAAAGAATTTTTCCGAAGCGGAAACCAAATACAACGAGCTCCTGGAACTCCAGCAGGAATCGTTCGGCAAGAACCATCCTGAAGTCGCCTCAACGCTGGCTGCCCTGGCAGCGATATACGAGGCCAAAGGCAATCTTTCCCGCGCCGAAGAGTTTTATAAAACCGCGCTCGGCTCAAGCGAGCAATCGCTCGGGTTCGACCATGCGGATGTGGCCGGGCTCCTCAACCGAATGGGCATGATGTATTATAGAGCCGGCAGGCTGGTAGAGGCTGAAGATACGTTCAAGCGGGAATTCGACATCGAATACATGCGGTTGGGCGACGACCACCCCGATACCATCCAGACCATGCTGAACCTGGGCACGGTCTATATGGCGACGCTGCAATTTCCCAAGGCAGAAGAGCTGTTCTTGAAGGCAGTGGACAGGAGCGAACGGACGTTCGGCAAAGAACACGAGAAGACCGCCGAAGCATATTTTTCCCTCGCGGACCTGTATCATACCGTCTCAAAATTCGATAAGGCAGGGCCGCTTTTTAAGCGCGTGCTGGAGATCGTCCGCACGGCCAAGGGCGCCGAGAGTGAAGAATGGGCCATGGCAGCGGCCCGGCTCGGTCAGGTGTACTTTTCCGAAAAGAGATTCGCCGAGGCGCAGCCGTTCTTTGAAAAGGCGGTTGCGATCATGGACAAGGTCCGCGGCCAGGACTCGACCGAATTCCTTTTACTGCGCCAGCGGCTTGCGGAGATCGCTTATGCGCGGGGTAATATCGCCAGGGCAGAAGGCATGTGGCTGGAGATGCTCCTGATCGCGCAGCGCGCCTGTCCGCCCGGCGACAAGGAACTTTCCATTGTACTGAACCACGTGGCAAAATTCTACCGGCATATCGAAAATCCCAGGGAAGCCGAGAAATACGAGCAGATGCTCCGGGAGAATGATGCAAAAAGAAAAGGGGCGGGTCATTAAAGCCTTTTTTCTTGACTAGAATTCGCGTTAGTGTACAATAATCCTACTATTCCCCCTTAGCTCAGCTGGTAGAGCGACTGGCTGTCAAAGGCAGCTTCCGCGGGAAACCGCGGCTGTAACTGCGGGCTAATTCAGGGAAGTCCCTCTGGGATAATCCTGAGCTAAATTCACGGCCCTCGCCGTGATAAACGTGCAGAGACTATACACCCGCCTCCTACGGCGCAAGCTACGGAGAAGAGATAGTCCGAACCCGGAAGCGATTCCGGAAAATTCGTAACCAGTAAGTCCTAGGTTCGAGTCCTAGAGGGGGAGCCAATTTAACTTAAGCCCTTCTCCGTCTATCAAGGAGAAGGGCTTATTTTTTGAAAATAAAAGAGTTCGGTCGAAAATTTGAAAGTTCGAGCCGAACATTTTCAAAAATTCGCGCTTGGCGCT
>JAQTMD010000083.1 GCA_028714595.1 Candidatus Omnitrophota bacterium | reverse complement strand
ATAACGACTGCATCATTGGCAAGCGTCCGGATCCGGTCGCAGATACCCTTCAGTATCGCGGCATTCTTGGCCAGCAGGTCTTCCCGCGTCATACCGGGTTTTCGGGCAAGGCCGGCGGTGATGACGACGATCCCGGAACCGCGCACCTGGCTGATATCGTCTGTTCCCTTGATCCCGTAATCCATCCCCAGGATTTGCCGGCAGTCTTCCAGGTCAAAGGCCTTGCCTTTGGCCATTCCCGGCACCACGTCGATAAGCAGGACGTCTCCCAGGTCTTCCTGGGCAATACGCAAAGCCGCGAGCCCCCCGACATTGCCTGCGCCGATAATGGTTATTTTAGTTTTTCCGGACTGACGGCATGCTGACATGGTGGCGTAGGGACCTTATCGTTTGATCTTGGCGATGACGGCATCCGCCATTTCCTTCGTGCCGACGGCAGACGGGTCGTCACGACGGGGTTTCAGGTCGTAGGTGACTGATGTGCCCTCGGCAAGGACTGACGCAAGGGCAGTTTCGAGGGCGTTTGCGGCTTTGATCTCCTTGAGGTGACGCAGCATAAGGATACCCGACGAGATCATGGCAGTCGGGTTAACCTTGTTCCGGCCCGCGTACTTGGGCGCTGAACCGTGCACTGCCTCGAACACCGCGATATTGTCTCCGATATTGGCCCCCGGGGCGATTCCCAGGCCGCCGATGAGGCCGGCGCACAGATCGGAGAGGATATCCCCGTACAGGTTGGGTAAGACCAGGACGTCGTAATTGTGCGGTTTCTGGACCAGTTGCATGCACATGTTGTCGACCAGCGCCTCTTCGAACGCCACCCTGCCTTCGTATTTCTCTGCGACTTCGCGGGCAACCGAAAGGAACAGCCCGTCGGTAAATTTCATGATATTCGCCTTGGTCACTGCCGTTACCTTGGCGCGTTTATTGGCGAGTGCGTACTCGAAGGCGAAACGCACGATGCGCTCGCTGGCAAACTTTGATATCGGTTTGATGGAAAGGCCCGCGTCGGGCCGGATGTTCTTCTTGGAAAGCTGCTGGATCCGGCGGATAAGACCCGCAGTCTCGGGTTTGCCTTCTTCAAATTCTATTCCGGCGTAGAGGTCTTCGCTGTTTTCCCGCACGACTACCAGGTCGATGTCCTTATAGAGGCTGCGCACGCCCTGGAAAGACTTTGCAGGTCTCAGGCACGCGTACAGGTCGAGTTCAAGACGGATGGCCACATTGACCGAACGGAAACCTTTTCCTATCGGCGTGGTGATCGGCCCTTTAAGGCAGACCTTGTTCTTCCTGATCGAGTCAAGGGTCTGGCCGGGCAGGAGTGAGCCGACCGTATCAAGGGCGGACTGGCCGGCAAGCGCAGTTTCCCACGTAATCTTGACGCCGGTGGCTTCGATGCAGCGTGCCGCCGCATCGGCTACTTCAGGACCGATGCCGTCTCCGGGAATAAGAGTGACCGTGTAGCTCATGAGATTTTAAGCTCTCCGTGTTTCTGAAGGTAATTCATCACCCCGCCTTCCTTCAGGAATTCCTGCATGAACACAGGCAGCGGTTTAACCGGCAGGGTGATACCCGCAGTCGTATCCTCGACCGTGCCGGCGTCAATATCGATCTGGAGCCGGTCAGCCTCTGTGATGCGTTCGGTATCGGTCTCGATCAAAAGCAGGCCGATATTAAAGGCGTTGCGGAAGAAAATGCGGGCAAAAGACTTTGCCAGCACGGCAGTTACCCCGGCAGCCTTGATCACCAGGGGGGCCTGCTCGCGGCTCGACCCCATGCCGAAATTGCTGCCGGCCACGATGATCGACTCCCCCGGCTTGATCCTTGAGGCAAATCCGGGGTCGATGTCTTCCATAATGTGTTTTGCCAGCTCATTGATGTCGGTGATGGCGAATTTATACCGTCCCGAGATGATAAAGTCGGTATTAATGTTGTCGCCGAGTTTAAGAGTCTGACCGCTTATCTTCATAGCCGTCTTTCTTTACAACTGCCTGAACTCGTCGGGATTCTTGACTTTTGCCATTGCCGCATCGAGCGTGATCAGGCCTTTGGAATAGAGCTCTTTGAGACACTTGTCCATGGTACGCATGCCGTATTGGCTGCCTGTCTGCATCAGCGTCGGAATCTGCTCGACCTCCTGCTCGCGGATGAGGTTCCGGATACCGGGAGTGGCGATCATGATCTCGGTGGCAAGTACCCGGCCCTGGCCCGAGGCATGCGGGATCAGGGTCTGAGAAATGACGCCCTGGAGACAATCGGCAAGCTGCAGTTTTACCTGCGCCTGCTGGTACGGCGGGAAAACGTCTATGATGCGCTCAACGGTCTGCGGGGCGTCGGGTGTATGCAGAGTCGCAAACACCAGATGGCCGGTTTCAGCGGCCGTCAAAGTCGTGGAGATGGTCTCAAGGTCCCGCATCTCGCCCACGATGATGATGTTGGGGTCCTGACGAAGACAGTGCCGGAGCGCGTCTGCGAACGAATGCGTGTCCTGGTAGACCTCCCGCTGTTTGATCACCGCCTTTTTGTTCTTGTGGATGAACTCGATGGGGTCTTCGATGGTTATGATCAGGCATTCGCGTTCATTGTTGATCAGGTCTATCATCGCCGCCAGCGTCGTCGTCTTGCCCACTCCCGTCGGGCCGGTCAACAGCACCAGGCCGTTGGGTTTGCGGGCCAGGTCCAGCGATACCGGGGGCAGCCCCAGTTGTTCGATGCTCGGTATCTCTTTGGGGATCCTGCGGAACGCCGCTTCCACCGCACCCTTTTGCAAGTGGACATTGACCCTGAAACGGTCAAGGTCGGGAAGAGCGAGCGAAAAATCAAGCTCCAGATCACGCTCAAACATCTCCTTCTGGGTGTCCGTGAGCACCCCGTAGATCATTTTTTTGAGCGTGTCGCGGGTCATCCCCGGCAACTCCGTGCGGTGCAGGCGGCCGTCGATACGCAGGATCGGAGGCTCGAGCTCGGTCAGGTGCAGGTCTGAAGCGCGTTTCTTGACGCACAGTAATAACAGTTCATGGATCTCCATTACTCCCTCCTCAATTAGAGCAGCTTTCTGGGATCGGCGATCCTGCCCTTGATCGCCGAAGCAGCAACGGTCGCCGGTGAAGCAAGGTAAATGAAGGCGTTGGGATTACCCATCCGGCCCTTGAAATTACGGTTCGCGGTCGATATGACGTTCTCCCCGTCTGCGGGGACCCCGTTATGCGTGCCCACGCACGGGCCGCAGCCGGGCACCACCACACAGGCACCTGCCTTGACAAAAGTGTCGACGTACCCGAGTTTCAGGGCCTGTTGAAAGATATCGCGCGAGGCAGCGGCAACGATCATCCTCACCCCCGGTGCTACGCGCCGTTTTGCCAGGAACGAGGCAGCGACCTTCAAATCGGCGAGCCGGCCGTTGGTGCAGGTGCCGAGGTATGCCTCGTTGATACGCACCGACGAAAGAGCGGTCGCGGGCCGTACGGTATCGACGTTATGGGGGATCGAGACCTGCGGGGCAAGTTTAGAAACGTCAAAGACGAGTGTCTTTTCGTACACGGCGCCGGGGTCAGCCCTGACACAGCGTATTTCTTTCTTTTTTGCAAGCCGCGTCTTAAACCACGCAGCGGTCTTTGCATCGCACGGCATGAAGCCGGCTTTCGCGCCCATTTCCACGACCATATTACACATGGTCATGCGTGCGTCCATATCCAGGCCTTCGATCACGGGCCCGTCGAATTCGACTGCTTTGTAGGTAGCCCCGTTTGCGCCGATCGAGCCGATGATGTGCAGGATTACGTCTTTGGCATAGACGCCGCGGGGCAGCCTGCCCTTGACAGTGATCCGGTAGGTCGCCGGGACCTTGAACCAGTTCTTACCGGTTGCAAGCGCCACGGCAAGGTCCGTTGAACCGACGCCCGTCGCAAGGATCCCCAGCGCCCCATACGTACAGGTATGGGAATCTGCGCCGAGTACGAGGTCTCCGGGAAGGATCCTGCCGGATTCGGGGATGACCTGGTGACAGACGCCGCAGCCGGCATCGAAAAGCCCGACATCGAACTCGGCGCTGAACGAACGCATCTTCTGATGGACGCGCGAGACCCCTTCGCTCGGCGACGGCGCGCTGTGGTCGATGACCATGCAAAAAGGCGTGGCCAGACGCTTGAGTTTCAAGTCCTTGACCCGGTCGATGATGATCGCTGAAGTGCCGTCCTGACCGAAGGCGAAATCAATTTTACAGATGGCGAAGTCCCCTGCCAGGAGCCTGCGTCCCGCGTGAGCGCTCAGGATTTTTTCAGCGATCGTCATACCCATGGGATACGATGGTTTTAAAGCTTCTTCAGCCAGCCTTCGAGCCTGTCCATGCCTTTTGAGATATGCTCCATCGAGGTCGCAAAACTGAAGCGCACGAACCCGTCGTTGCCGAAGGCGATGCCGGGGATAGCCGCAATGCTGAGCTCGTCGAGTAAACGGCCGCAGAAGGACAGGGAATCGGCCCGGGTCCGGCGGATGTCGCAAAAGATATAGAATGCGCCCCGGGGCACGACGCAGGAGAACTTCGGCATCCCCTGTATGCGTTTCACGATGTAATCGCGGCGTTTTTCGAACTCTTCGGACATCATCCGTGAGAACGCATCCGGCATGGCAAGCGCTGCAACCGCTGCTTTCTGGGAGATCGATGTCGGGTTGGACGTGGAATGGTCCTGGAAATTGGAGATCGCCTGCGCGATATCCTGCGGCGCCCCCAGGTAACCGATGCGCCAGCCGGTCATGGAATGACTCTTGGAAAGCCCGTTGACCGTCACGGTCAGATCACAGATCTGTTTGCCCAACGACGCGATGGAAACGTGTTTTTCGCGGTCGAAGATTATCTTTTCGTATATCTCGTCGGAAATACAGCGGATCTTCCGGGCGACGCAGATCTCGGCGATCTTGGCGAGCTCTTCTCTGGAGTAGACGCACCCTGCGGGATTGGACGGGCTGTTGAGGATCAGGACTTTGGTCTTTGCACTGCAATTCTTCTTAAGATCGTCGGCGGTCATCTTGAACGAATTTGCCGGGTCGGTCTTGACGAATTTCGGGATCCCGCCGCAGAGGTAGGCCATCTCAGGGTAACTGACCCAGTAGGGCGAGGGTATCAGCACCTCGTCGTTGGGATTGACCAGTACGAACAGCGCGTTGAAGATGGAGTGTTTTGCCCCGCAGGAGACGATGATCTGCCTCTCGTCGTAGGTCAGGGCGTTGTCCTTCAGAAATTTTGCGGCGATGAGTTTTTTAAGTTCGGGGATGCCGGTGGTAGGCGTATACTTGGTGAAACCGGCGTCAATCGCGTCCTTCGCAGCCTTTTTTATGACGTCGGGCGTGTCAAAATCGGGCTCGCCGGCGGCAAAGGATACCACGTCTATGCCTTCCTGGACGAGCTTCTTTGCCTTTGCGGTGATGGAAAGGGTCGGCGAGGGATTGACCTTCCTGATACGTTCTGATAAACGGCTGTCGATTTTCATACGCTTATCGAGCGACCCGGAGCGCTTTACAGGGAATCGCGTTCCTTTTTGAAAATATTGCGGATGCCGCTGAAGAACGTCTTGGGGGGCTTTTTCGCAGCCTGTCTCTGACTCTCCGGCGACCGTCTTTCGTGCGGTTTCTTTTCCTTCTCCTTCGGGGCCGGGGGTATTTCTTTCCCGGGTTCTTCAACGGCCTTTTCCTGGACTTTTTCAGGACGGGGTTCAGAAACCGGCTTTGCCTCTTTTTCCTTCTCGGGTTTCGTTTTTCTCGGCGGTTCCTTGACTGCGGTGAGCTCAAAGAGCACCATCGAGGCGTCGTCGCCGCGCCGCCTGCCGAGGTGCAGGATACGCGTCGAGCCGCCGGCGTGTTCCTTGAACCGCGGGGCGATGTCGTCGAAAAGGAGGCTGACGATCTTGTGGTCGCCGAGAAGCGAGAATGCGCGTCGGCGGTCGGCTACGGTATTACGTTTTCCCATCGAGATCAGCTTTTCGACCAGCTGCCGGGTCGCCTTGGCCCGGACGAGCGTGGTCCTGATGCGCTGGTAGGTCAAAAGGTTCTTTGCCGTGCTTACCAGAAGCGCCTTTCGGATCGAGGGAATACGGTTGAGCGAATATCTATGCTTGGCGTGTCTCATAGTCGAACGTGTGGGTTATCCTTTCTTGAGCTTTTTTGCGTCGATGGGCATGCCCAGAGACAACCCCATGCCCACGAGCAGCTGCTTGATCTCACTGAGGGATTTTTTGCCGAAGTTCTTGAAACCGAGCATCTCGTCCTCGGACTTTTTTACGAGGTCTGCGATCGTGCGGATGCTCGCTTCACGCAGGCAGTTCGAACTGCGCACGGAAAGCTCAAGCTCCGAGATCGGCAGGCGCAGCTTCTCGTACAGCGCCACTTCTTCCTGGGTCATCTCGGGCTCCTCCATCTCTTCCTCGGGCAGCTGGCCGAAATTGACGAAGATGTCGAGGTGACGCTGGAAGATGTTGGAAGCGTAGAGCAGCGCGTCTTTCGGCGTAATGGCACCGTTGGTGGTGACTTCAAGTACGAGCTTGTCGTAATCGGTACGCTGTCCCACGCGGGTGTTCTCGACGAAAAAATTCACCTTTTTTACGGGCGAGAATATCGAGTCCACGGGAATGACGCCGGCGGCCTGGTCTTCCTTCTTATTGAGCTCCTGCGTCACATAGCCGCGGCCCTTGGAGACTTCGAGCTCCATATGGAACTTGGTG
>JAQTMD010000082.1 GCA_028714595.1 Candidatus Omnitrophota bacterium | reverse complement strand
AAAGATAAGCCTCAATCTTTCCGGGCTGGTCAATACGTTTCTGACCTCGCTTGCCAGCTTCATCATCTCTTCCCAGGACGTCATCGGACTTGACGTGGGCTCCAGCTACATCAAGATCGTCCAGCTGCAAAAAAAGAACAACCGGTATACCATCCGCAAGTGCATCACCCGCGCCCTGCCCCAGGCAGTACGCGACAACCCGGCTGAGAAGCGTAAACTGGTCCAGGAGTTCGTCAAGGAGTTCGTCGCCGAGACGCACTCGAAGTCGGGCCTCGGACGCATGGCCGTGTACGGCAAAGGAGTATTTGTCTTTTCGCTCTCCGTCCCCAACATCAACAAGAAGGATCTGCGGGGTGCGGTCGGCATCGAGCTCAAAAAACGCCTCCCGTTCCAGATGGACATCAACACCGTCACGTTCGATTTCTTTGTCACCGGCTCGACCCAGGACGAAAAAGGCACCACCCTCCAGATCACCTGCATTGCCGCGGACAAGGCGCTTATCGACGAAGGCGTCAAGCTCCTGAAAGACGTCGATATCCGGCCCATCGCCATCAACGCCATACCGGACTGCATGGGCAGCCTCATCCCGTTCTGCCTGGACAACCCGTCGAAGAAGACGAATATGCTGCTTGATATCGGCGCGAGCACCTCGCTGTTGAGTTTCTATAAGGGCAGAAACCTGGTTTTTTCCCGCGAGATACCCATCGGCGGCGACCACCTGACACATGCGATGGCAAAGACGTTGAACCTGCCCACCGGCACCATGACCATCGGAGCGGATGATGCGGAGAAACTCAAGCGCAGCTGCGGCGTGCCGCTGCAGGATGAGGCCAAGGTCGATTATGTCACCGACCTCGGTCCCTTACGGGGCGAGCAGATCACCGCGATGCTGCGCCCCACCTTAGAGCGCTTTGTGATGGAATTAAACCGTACGTTCTCCTACTATACAAAGACGTTCAGGTCGGAGATCAGCGACGAACTGTACCTGACCGGCGGCGGCTCGCGCCTGAAGAACCTGGAGAAATTCTTCCTCTTCAACCTGGAGGGGATCCAGAAGATAGAGCCGCTGAACATCCTGAAAAAAGTAAAAGGCTGGGCAGAGACCGGCGTCTTGAAACAGGAGTTGATGATGGAGCAGGCCATGCCGCATCTGGCCGTCGCTTTCAGCGTATGCCTGGGCACCGGCGGCCGCGTCAATCTCCTGCCGGTCAAGGAGCGCGTCGAGCAAAAAGCGCTGCTTTTGTCGATGGCGCTGCGCATCGGCCTGCCGCTGGTCCTGATCGTCACGTTCGCGCTGTATATGGTCGATCTTGCCAACGCATCGAAATACGCGCGGTTTAACCGTAAGCTCGATGGGGAGGTCTCACGCCTGCAGCAGACGACGGCGCTGGTCAAGGAATATTTGAGCATGAAGGCCAGGCTTGACGAACGGGAGCGCACCTTCAATCGGGCAAAGGGCACGCAGCCCCACTGGTTCGGCCTGTTCAAGGAATTGAGCAATGTCATCCCGTCGCACGTGACCCTGGACAGGATAACCTTTGTGTCCAAGGAGGACACGAAGGAACTGCATTTATTCGGAAAGATCTTCGCGAAATACAGCATGATTGATCTCGAGATCTCCCAGTTCCAGCTGGCATTGGAAGAATCGCCGTATTTTTCACGCGTGGATGTCATACCGGGAGAAAAAGATATGTATTCAGCCGTCGAAGCCAAGAGTTTTGAGGCTGTCTGCCAGCTTAAATATTGATATGGCTAAATCAAACGTCAGTAAGACGCAAAGCTTGATGATCTTTGGCGGCACTTTTCTGGCGCTGGTGCTCATCGCGTACCTTGTGATCGGCAGGCCCATCCAGAAGTATTCGCGCAGCGTCCAGAAAGATTTTGCCCTGAAGCAGGCAAAAGTGCGGGAGGCCCAGGAGCTGGTGCGCGCCGTCCCCAATCCTGAGGCAGCCATCGATGCGATACGGGGCAGGGTCAATGAGACGCAGGACCTGGGTTCGGTCAAAAAACAGATACCCAAGCTCATGCAGTTATTGAGTTCCACTGCCGCCGAGCGCAAGGTGCGGGTGGAATCGTTGCGCCCCCGGGATGATATCCAGTCTGAGGGGCTGCCCAGCGGCATCAATCGGGTCTCTATGGAGATGGTGATCATCTGCGGATATCAGGAGATGGCGCAGTTCATAGACGCGCTGAAAAGCCTGCCGGTCGTCTTGAGCGTCGATTTGCTGACCGTCCAGAGGATCCCGGAAGGGCAATTCGCCGCCGATGGCAAACCTCCGGGAAAAGATGAGGAGCCGGCAGGACAGCTGCAGGTGACGCTGGTATTGAGCACGATCTTCGGATAAGGCGGGCCATGACGAAACAGCAGGTACAGATTGTGGTTATTGCGGCCGGGATCCCCTTGATGGCATTCCTCTTTTGGAGCAATTTCAAGCCGAAAAAGAAAAAGGCTGCGTCCGTGCCTCTGCCGGTCGCGCAGGATGCGCCTGCGCCCGCGGCCCCGGCAGCCGCAAAACCGGTATTCGTGCCCGCGGACGCCGCAGTGCTTGAGGCACAGAAGAAAAACGCCGAAAGAAACTGGGGGAAAGACCCCTTTGCCGCCGATCCGTATAAGGCAGGTAAGGCCTCGCAGCTTCATCTGCAGGGAATTTCCTTCCGCGCGGACAAGGTGGGCTATGCCTTTATCAACAATGAGATCGTCAGGGCCGGCGACAGCATCGTGGGATATGAAGTCGTCGAGATCCTGAAAGACAAGGTCCTCTTAAAAAAGGGGCCGCAGAGTTTTTACCTGACGTTTCCCGAGCAGTAGAAAGGCGGATAGCATGACACGAAAACAATTCGTTATCGGTCTGGCGGCGCTGCTTTTTGCCGTCACGGCGCGCGCATCGGTGCAGGCGCAGGAAAGGCCGAAAGACCCGGTTTTGATCGAATCTCTGGAGTTCAGGGAAGTCGACATCAAAGACATCCTGCGCCAGCTGGCAAAACAGTACAACCTGAACATCGTCTTTTCGGAGAACGTGCGGGGGCTGGTCACCGTGCAGCTGGCCAACGTCACGATCGATCAGGCCCTGGATTCCATCATCACCGTCAACGGCTTCGCCTACGCCAAGAAGGAAAACGTGTACAAGGTGACCACGATCGAAGAGGCCGAACGCGAGGGAAAACAGACCAAGCTCTTTAAGCTCAACAACGCCAGTGCCACGCAGCTCAAAGATACGCTCGCCAAGGTCTTGAGCGCCAACGGCTCGATCGAGGCGGACAGCCGCTCCAACGCGCTGGTGGTCACGGACACCGTAACGGTCCTTAACAAAATAGAAACGATGATACCGGAGCTCGATGAAACCAACCGCCAGGTCCTCATCGAGGCGCGTCTCATCGAGACGTCGCTGACGACCAGCTCGAACTTGGGCATCAATTGGAGCACCACCGTCACATTGTCCGGAGCGGCCCGTAAAACGAGCTTCCCCTTTGATGCAAAAGGCAAATCGGGTACTTTCAAAAACTATCTGCAGACGGCAACCGGCACCGACTTCCCGACGGGTAGTCCCTACGCGTTCCCGAATGCCGTTGCCGAAGACTTTACGCTGGGGACGCTCGATTTCACTTCTTTTTCCACGATCCTCAATTTCCTGAAGAACCGCAGCGACTCCAAGCTGATCGCCGCACCGCGCGTCATGGCGGTGAACAACCAGAAGGCCACCATCAACGTCGGCAGGGTGGTTCCGATCGCCACCTACAGCCTCAATGAGACGACGGGCAACTGGGAGATCACGGGGTGGGAAGACCAGAACGTCGGGGTAAATCTGGAGGTGACGCCGCAGATAAGTCCCGACGGCCACGTCAAGATGAAGTTAAAACCCGAAGTCTCGAACATCTTCGATTATATCGGCGAAGGGGTGAATCAACGGCCCATCATCCAGACGCGTACCGCCGAGACCGAGGTACAGATCAAGGACGGCCAGACGATCGTCCTCGGAGGCCTGGTCAAGACCAAAGAATTCACGTCCAAGACCAATGTGCCGGGTTTAAGCTCCATTCCGTTCCTGGGGAAACTCTTTTCCAATACGCAAAAAGGGACCGATGAGGAACCGGACGAACAGACCGACCTGTTGATCTTTGTCACCGCCCGCATCATCAAGGAGGGAGACAGCTCGACGATCAACAAGGATAACAACTTCCTTTCCAAGGAGCGGCCGTTCAAAACAGAAAAACGGGTGACCGATGCGCGCTGAACGCCTCTTTTTCCTGATCGTCATCGTGGTCTGCAGCTTCGCGCTCCTGTTTTATTTCACCGGCTTGCGCAAGGAGTTCCAGACCGCCGTCCAGGAGAAAAAGACTCAAAAGACCGCCATTGAACGGCTGCAATCGGAGCTCGACCGGGTTGCGGCAAGCGACCGGTCGATCCAAAAGACGGAGGATGTGCTCCGGGAACAGATAGGCAGCCAGCAGGAGAAGATTTCGTCGCTCGGGGCTACCGTCGAGAAGGCCATGCAGCAGAATAAGACTTTGACCAAGAAGCTGCGCGGGGCGCAGGCAGACCTTGAAAGGTTATCTGCGCTGCAGAAAGACCTCTCCCTGCTGCAGCGCGAAAACGAGGCGGCGCGCAGCGAGCTTGAAGATGCCAGAAAAAAATTCCGGCTGATAGATCCGATCAAGGCAAAGCTTGCCGATGTGGAAAAGGCGTTCGAAAGCCTGCAGGTTCAAAAAGGCAAAGAGGACCTGTTACAGGTACAGCTCGATTCGCTTACCAAGGAGCTTGCGTCGGTGAACAACTACCTGCTTCAGATTCTGGAAAACAGCAGGGCGCCGATCATCGCGCCGGCCGGCCCGCCGCAGCCTTCGGCGCCGGCCGTTGATGCGGGAGCCCTCGAACGCAGGATCGGGAAGCTGGAAGAGGAGCTTGCGGCCGCACAGCGCGAACGCGAGCTCCTGCGGTTGCAGTATGACGATGCGCAGGCGCTGCTTGCCAAGAATAAAGAAGAACTCGAGGGACGCACCGAAAAGATATTTTCGCTTCAGGAAAAGCTGATGCGCGCGGAGAACGCCCTGTTCGACGCCCGGGCAGATTATAAGGATAAAGAGAAGGAGGCGGCCTTGCTGCGCGAGAAGTACATCGCAGTAGAACTGGAAAAGAACAACCTGCAGATCGCCTTTGACAAGATGCAGGCCGAAATGGCGCAGTTGCAGAGCAAATTCCTCGCACTCCTCGGCAGGATCGGCGACGTCCTGCAGACGTCCGAGGATGTCCAGGTCATGGACGAGGCACTGCGGCGTTCAAAGGCGCAGACAGGCAAGATCGACGTGGAGCTCTTCCCGCAGACTACGAAAGGCAAATAAATGACACTCGAGAAAAGAGGCCGGGGGCTGGTGGCCGTAGCCGTCGTCGCACTATTGTGCGTTGCGGCAGACCTTGCGGCGCAGGATGACGTCTGGCAGCGCAAAGAGGATAAGCTCAGTCAGGCGCAGAGACATTACGACGCAGGCAAACGACACATGCAGGAAGGCAATTACACCGCCGCCAATGCGGAATTCAACCGGGTGGAGCTGCTGCTGCAGGATGCGCAGGGCATCTACCCCGAGCCCCCGCAGGAAACCCCGGCACCGGAGGAGTACGTCCCCGTCGATGAAAAGGAAAAAAAGCGGATGGAACACGCCCTGTCGTATTACCTGCAGGAACTCAAAAAAGAAACCAATAATCCCGACTACTACTATAACCTCGGTATCGAATACCTGATAAACGGCCAGTTTGCGCAGGCAGAGGAGGCGTTCAAGCTGGTCGTCAATCTTAACCCCCTGGATAAGGACGCCTGTTATAACCTCGGCATCCTGTATGAAAACTATCTCGGCAACAGGGACAAGGCGCTCAAATACTACCAGCAGTACACCAATATCGCGCCCGATGCCCCCGACGCCGGGACGGTGCGGGGTTGGATCGCCAACCTTACAGAAGGAAAGCAGAGATGAACGACACGGAATTGGGGACTATCCTGGTATCGGCAAAACTCATCTCAGAGGAAAATCTCGCCCGGGCGCTGGATGAGATGAAGAAGCTCAAACGCCCGCTTGAGAAGGTCGTCGTGGAGATGGGGTTCATCCCCCGTCAGAAACTTTTCGAGGTCATCGCCAAGAACTCGGGTTTCAATTTCGCCAAGCTCGATGTGGTCAAGGTCCCGGAAGAGATGGTCCAGCGCATGCCGGAATCCCTGGCGATCCAGACGCAGTCGGTGCCGTTCCGGATGGAGAGCGGAGTGCTGCACGTGGCAATGGTGGAACCGTCGGACCTGTTCTCCATCGACCAGATCCAGATGCAGACCGGCCTGCACGTCGAGCCGTACCTGGCCGGCCCCGAAGACGTCGAAGAGGCGCGCCTGAAAGTCTATGCCCGGAAGCAGCAGACCGAAAGCCTGATGACGGATTTTGCCCAGACCGCCAAACCCCATACGGGCAAGTCGGTCGGCGAAGGCGCATCGATCATAAAGCTCGTTGACCTCATCATCGCGCAGGCTGTGCACGACCGGGCCTCCGACATCCATATCGAACCCGAACAGGAGATAGTGCGCATTCGTTTCAGGATCGACGGCATCCTGCACGAAGTGCCGTCCCCGCCGAAAGACTGGGAGGCGGCGATCATCTCGCGCATCAAAGTCCTGGCCGGCATGGACATCGCCGAGAGCAGGGTCCCGCAGGACGGCCATTTCCAGTCAAAGATAGACGACAAGATCATAGACTTC
>JAQTMD010000081.1 GCA_028714595.1 Candidatus Omnitrophota bacterium | reverse complement strand
TGATAGGCATTGGAAAGGATGATCTGCGCGCCGCAGTCGTCGAGGTCGCGCACGGACAGCGTCTTTACCGTCGCCTGCGTGCCGACGGGCATGAACACCGGCGTGTCGATCGAGCCGCGGCCGGTGACGATCCGGCCCAGGCGCGAGCGCGTGTTCTTTTCCTTATGGATGAGGGTAAAACCGTTCATAGGGGAAGATTCTGTTGTTTTGGAAAACAATATATGCTACCATAAAACCATGGTGGAAGGAATAAAAAATACGATAGAGAAAGAACTCCGCGCCTATAGCCGCAGGCTGGACTCCGGCTACCGGCTTACAAGCCTATCCCCCCTTTTAGCCTCACGGCTCAAAGAATTCATCCTGCGGCCGGGAAAACGCCTGCGCCCGTCGCTGTTCGTGCTCGGCTACAAGGCGTATGCCCGCCGCCCGGCCCCCGGCCTGTATCGCAGCGCCCTTTCCTTTGAACTGCTCCACGATTTCATGCTGATCCACGACGACATCATCGACCGGTCGCCCTTGCGCCGGGGCAAGCCGTCCCTGCACGCGATGTTCGAGCGGCACTTTAGACCGGTGCGCGGCGTCAAGGCAAGCGGCGCCGACTTTGCCCTCGTCTGCGGGGATATCCTCTATGCGCTGGCGATGGAGGCGTTTGTCTCCGTCAAAGAAAAAACCGCGCGCAAGGAAGCGGCCCTGCGAAAATTCATCCGTGCCGCGCTCTTTACCGGCTGCGGAGAGTTCGTGGAGCTGGAACTTGCCTCACGGCCGCTTGAACGCATCCGGGAGGAAGAGATCTACCGGGTATATGACTTGAAGACCGCCTACTACACCTTCGCCTATCCGCTCTCGGTCGGCGCGACCCTTGCCGGCGCAGGCCGGCGGGAAGCCGATAAGATATTCGAGTACGGGGTATGCCTCGGCAGGGCCTTCCAGATCCTCGACGACATTTTAGGGATGTTCGCCACCGAGAAAGCCATCGGTAAATCCGTGCTTACCGACCTGCAGGAATCGAAGAAGACGCTCTTAGTCTGGTACGCCTACAACCGCCTGTCGAAGCGCCGGAAAAAAGATCTCCTGGCGCTCCTGAACAAAAAAAAGATCGGCGCCAGAGACCTGACGGCAATGCGACTGTTACTGGTCGACTCCGGCGCCCTTGACTTCGCCCGCGGCCGGATTCAACTGCTTACGAAAAAGGCGGCGCGCCTGAATGCAGCGCTTGATATCAGCAATAGTCATAAACGGCTGCTTGACCGTCTCAGCCGGACGATACTGGCTTGACGCAAGCCGCGATAACCGTTAAGAAAGGAGTGTTGCTATGGACCGGGAAATGTGGCCGCTCTATGTACTACTGGGGGTATATGCCCTCTTCCTGATTGCACTAGTCGTCGCCTCGGTATTGTATCTCCTGGCGATCTATAAACTCCTGAAGAAATGTTCGCCGGAGAGCCGCGCCATGGAACCTGCAATGGTATGGCTGGCGTTCGTCCCCCTGTTCAACCTTTACTGGCAGTTCATGATCGTGATCAACGTCGCCAAGACCCTGGATGCCGAGTTCAAGAAGCGCAATATAAACGAAGCGCCGATGCCCGGCCGGGATATCGGGTTGGCCATGTGCATCCTGGGCGTGATCAGCATAATCCCGTATATAGGCATACTGACGGGGATCGCCGGCCTGGTCTGCTTTATCATCTACTGGGTGAAGATCAACGGCTATTCCCGGAAACTGGGCCCGGCGTAAAATAGCGGGGACGGTTCTCAACAACGGTTAGAACCGTCCCCGGTTTTTCCTGAAGGATACGCAGTGCGTTGCCGCGGCCGTAGAAACGGGCGGACGATCGTCGCAGAGGAATATTCGGCTTGAAAAACAGCGTTCGCGCTGGTATACTTGTAAGTATAGTACGGACATATTTTGCGGATCGTATACCACCGGAAAGGGCCAGCCGAGAGGTCATGTCCGGTTTTTTTTGTACATTCGTTGATAACCCTTAGCGAGGAGCGGGAATGAGGCATAGAGAGCAGTTCGGACTGTCGGTACCGGTACTAACCTGCATTCTCCTGTGCATATTCACGATGCAGGCTGCCCATGCAGACCAGAAAGCTGCCCTGCGCACGCCGGGCCGGCATATGGCAATGCCTGTGTATAGACCGGGATCCCATCCGCCTGCCGGCCAAATAGCTCCCCCGACCCCCGCCGCCTTGCCCGGGCTCGGGCAGGAAGCGCCGACCCTTGCCGATGACGGCGACAAGACCCTTGCCGTGAACTGCCCGGCAAAACTTGATTCCATTCCCGCAGAATCTCCCTACGCGGAGCGGACCGGGATCTTTGATTCAATAGACGGCGCGATACAGGATACCGGCCTGTTTTTGAAAGACGGCGAGTATGAGCTGGCCATCGTCCCGGACGAGCATATCGGCCAGGCATCCTGGATCAAGGCGGATTTCACTGCCGCCGGACAATCTTTCACTATCCCCTCTCAGGCGGCGGGGACAGCGCTTTTCGATGCGGACTGGAGCGGATTCATCGACAACCCCGGGGATTATGCGCTGCGATTCATCAGTCTGGGAGCGGGAAATACGTTCGACATCGTCATCGTCGACGGGTCAGGCAAAGAGCTGCGGTTCCCCATCGCAGGCGACGGCGGCATCCTCGGCGCGAATACGGGAAAAAACCAGACCGCGATCGCCGGTTTCGATTGGCTCGCGTCAAAAGCCCCCGGGGGGTTTGACTGGTCGGATATACGGGGCGTCAAGATCGAGGCAACGCAGCCGGGATGGCTTTTGATCGGGGACCTGCAGGTGGTCGCCTTCAACGAGGATTACGACGTCGCCATGGGAGTCGCCGGCCATGACCTGCAGGGGCCGGGGTGGCGCCGGCGGCTGGATAATTACGTTTCCTACGCCGGACAGAAGCCCTCGGTCGGCACGTACTTTACCACGATCTTCGAGCCGATCCGGGAAAAATGCGACGGCGACGACCACTATTCCGACATCGTCGAACGCGCCGAGGCGCTGGAAAGATTGGACGTCGTGCCTGCGGTAACGCTTGAATTCCGTTCCTGGGCGCAGATAACCGGAGACCAGGAAAAGATAGCTGCCGAACGCACACGGTTCGATTCCTTGAACGCCGGCGGCATCTCGTACGACGATTTCATCAACGATTACGTAAACCTCAACAGGGTCCTTGACGCGGTCAACGAAGGAAAACTCGACCCGATCCTGCAGGCGGTCGCGCGCCAGATGAAACAGCTGGGGCCGGAACCCGTTTACCTGCGCCTGTTCCATGAGCCGTACTGGTGGTTTCCCTGGGGCATACGCGAGCAGTCGGATATCCAGAAATTCAAGGACGCCTGGGTCCGCGTCGGACAGATCTTTGAAAACGCAGGAGCCGATAACGTGAAGTTCGTGATGACGCTCGACCCCGCGGAACCCGGGGGAAGCTCCTGGTCGGAGGTCGCCGCGATACCCGCGAAATACCTTTCCGTCGTCGAGCTTGACGGCTACACCGACCCGAACCTGCGCCAGAACCAGAACCTGTCGGCGAACGAACTGTTCACCAAGAAGCTTACGGAGATTGATTGGCAGCTGAAACTGACCTACCCCGACCCCGCGGACAGGCCGACGATCGCGCTGGGAGAATTCGCTTTTTCCGGCGGGGATTATTTCACCAAAGAGCAGGCGTATTCCTGGTTTGCCGGCGACCTTATGCACCGCGCCTTTCCCGTCAACAGGTTCAGCGTCCTGTACACCTACCAGGCAGGGCCGCGGCCGGCCGTGGACGCCCTGAATTACAGCCCGCCGCAGGAAGGGTATTGGTCGGCGACCTGGCAGCCTGAAGCGCCCTGGTACCCGGATTTAATGAAAGACCTGAAATCCGGCGTAGGGCTTTGGCAGCCTGATAAGAAGCCCCCGACGGTATTGCACCGGTGGCAGACCTTCATACACCGGTGGCTTGAACAGTTTTTGCGCCTCACCCGTTCCCACAATCCCTGGTTCAATTTTAGATGATGAGCATAGCGTCGCCGTAGCTGTAGAAGCGGTACTTCTCTTCTATGGCTGCGGCGTATGCTTTTTTGGCGAGCGCTGTGCCGGCAAAGGCGCAGACCAGCATGAACAGCGTTGTCCTGGGCAGGTGAAAGTTGGTGAGCAGGCAATCAACAAGCCTGAATTGGTAGCCGGGATACATGAAGAGGTTTGTCCAGCCCTGTGTAATCCCCCCCGCATAACTTTCCAGCGCGCGGCACGAGGTCGTGCCCGTGCAGATGATGCGGCCGCCTCCGGCCCGGGCGGTCTTGATCTGCCCGACGGTCTTTGCCGGCACCGTGAAATACTCTTTTCCCATCGGATGTTCTTCGATCTCATCGACGGTCACCGGTTTGAACGTGGCAAGGCCGACGTGCAGGGTGACGGGCGAGATCCTGACCCCCGTCTTTCTTATCCGGGAAAGCAAGGGCCTGGTAAAATGCAGGCCGGCAGTCGGCGACGCCACCGAGCCCTTTTCCCTGGCATAGACGGTCTGGTAATAGACCGCATCGAGCTTGCGGGGCCGGCGTTTTATGTACGGCGGAAGCGGCACCCGGCCCGCGCGATAGATCCGGTCCTGGCTCTTCGTGTTAAACTCGACTTCTTCGCGATCAGTACGCACGCAGGAAAGCCTGCTTCCCGGAAAAACAATCTTTTCCCCGGTCTTTACCCTGCCCGGGCTGATCATGGCCCCGAACCGCCCTCCCTGTTTATGCCGGAGCAAAAATACTTCGACTTTGCCTCCCGTCGGCCTCCTGCCGATCAGCCGGCATGGCACGACCTTGGTGTCGTTTGTGACCAGCAGGTCGCCTTTCCTGAAATATTCGACGATATCCTTGAATATCCGGTGACGGATGCAACCGGTCGAGCGCTCCACCACCAAAAGCCGGGCCTGGTCGCGTCTTGTTAGGGGAAACTGGGCGATGAGTTCCGGGGGCAGGTGATAGTCGAAATCGGCGAGCTTGGTCACGGTGAGGTCTTTCGCAGTTCGGCGCCGGGATAATAATAGTCGAGGATCTGGCGGTAATTCTTGCCTTCTTTTGCCATGGAATAGGCGCCCCACTGGCATAGACCGACGCCGTGTCCCCAGCCGAGGCCCTCAAAGATAAAGTTCTTGCCCGACGGAAAGACCGCGAAATTCGTGCTCTTGACGACGTCCGGTCCGATAAGGCTGCGCAGTTCCTGCGCGGCTATGGTAAAAGCCCGTGCGTCGGTAGTGATGCGTACGGCCAGCGCCCGGCCGGAAGGAGTGCGCGAGGCCACGGCCATGGATTTAATGTCGTTCGGCGTTCGCCCGGGTTTTTGCAGTTTTGCGATGATAGTCTCTTTGGCGACTGCCGAGCGCCAGCGCAGATGCGGGGAGTCTTTGCAGAAATCGCACCGGCGGCCGGCAAGCGGCGGGATGTTTGCCTCGCGCCAGAGCCTTGACGCGTCTTCGGTCGACCCGCCGCACGTGGAGGAGTAGAACGCGGGCAGGATTTTACCCCCGTAATACAGGACTTCTCCCCTGGTCGCGTCAACGGCCTCGGTAATGCGGTAGCGTTCGGCTGCCCGGCCGCCGTAGCTCTGCGAGAACACGTCAGCGGTCACGTCATAGTCGCTGCGGGAGGCATGCTCCCTGCGGTACAACGCATAAGTCCGGAAAGCCACCGCGTTTGCCTTGATCGCCTCGGGGGGCCAGTAGTGCGATATCTCGCGCACGGCAATGCCTTTGATGTAATCTTCGACGTCGATGAGGTTGGCGACCAGCAGATCCCCGGTCCTGCCGGAAAGCTGCAGCGCCCCCCGGTAGGCGCGGTTGTTCATGGTGATCACGGCGCCTTCCCGGGGAGTGATGACGATCCTGCCGGAACCGGACTGCCTGCCGCCGACGTTGATGCCTTTCTTCTGGGCCCATATTCGCGCGTTCAGGCCCGTGCCGGAAACAAGCACCTTCCCGGAATCAGCGTCCCGTATGGAATACGGCGCCGGCGTCGAGATAGTGACCGCGTTTACGTTATCCAGCACCAGGACGCGGATCTGTTCTGCGGCCCGGCAGGCTGCCGGCGCAACCAACAGCGCCAGACCCGCCAATACCACCGCAACCCCGGGGGTTGAACCCCGGGGGTTATGTTTTCGCACCGCAACCCCGGGGGTTGAACCCCGGGGGTTATGTTTTCGGTTGCTCATGAGCGACGGGACCATAGCCAGAAGACCAGTGAAAGGACAAGACTGATGATAAGCGACGTGGCAAGCGGAAAATAAAAAGTGAAGTTTTTCTTCTGTACCAGGATATCACCGGGCAATTTCCCCAGGAACGGTATCTTCTGCGCGAACACCAGCAGCAAACCGACTGCCGCCAGCACCACCCCGAACACGATCAGGCTCTTTCCCAAACTCTCCATCTTTCGACCTTTTGTTATATGACGCGGGTTTTGCGGCTTGCATGATTGCCGAGGGGTTGCGAGCGTGCAATTAGAACTTTTTCGGCACGAGTGTGCAAGGATTTACGCCGAACAAGAGCACGCGCGGGAGAGAGGCTTCAAGCGAGAGTGAGGCGTAAACCGTAGCACACGGCGAAAAAGTTCGCACGCGAGCAATCCCGAGGCAATCAAATCGGTCACCGCAAAACCCGAACGCTAGAACAACTCGTGCTGCTTTTCGTTGGTCTTGATGCCGAAGTGGGCGTAGGCGAGCTTGGTGGCCATGCGGCCGCGGGAGGTACGCTTGAGATAGCCGGCTTTCAGGAGGTAGGGCTCGACCACGTCCACGATGGTGTCCT
>JAQTMD010000080.1 GCA_028714595.1 Candidatus Omnitrophota bacterium | reverse complement strand
GAGGCGGTCGTTCTTCCAGCGGCTGTGCAGGACCCGGCGGATGGGAACACACACGAAGTGCCTGCCGCCGATAGAATGCTGCGGGCCGAGCCGCTCGGCGTATATCCGGCAGAAACGGTTCCCCTGCGCATCTGTCCCCAAGTGCACGCAGGGGTCCTCGAACGCTCCGCAGCAGGCGCCGCACCTGGTACAGCAGGCCTCCCACTCCTGTTCTTTACGGAGCATGTGCTCCTCGTATCGTTTGCTTTCCTGATTATTCATCTGGAATGGAAACGGCAATCTCCGGGTGCCCGGGAGATTGCCGTCGGTCCGTCAGGGCATACGGCCTTGACCCTATTCCCGCTTTTCCTCCAGCAACTGTCTGACTAATTTGTCGATCTCTGCCTGCGTCAGTTTTCGGGAATCCGTGTAGGGGTCTTTGGCGGTGGAAAACGATTTTGCCTGGGTCATCACGAACGCGCTGATGGGCTCTCCGGGCCTGATGTGGCGCAGTTCTTCAGGCGAAGCCATGGTCCTTCCGACGAGCACGACCGGGCTTGCCGGTACCGGCTTGTCGTTCTTGCTCGCCTCGGTCCTGCCGTAAAAAACGCAGAGGCACCTGCCTTCCGGCCAGTAGGCGACGTCGCCGACATTGACGTCCATGGTCTTGCCCTCGGTGCTCGCATCGGTCCTGGTGTCGAAATAGATCTCGTCGCCCCACTTCTGCACAAAACCGTGGATCGGCAATTGATTGACGATATCCTGCGCGCACGCAGAATGGTTAAACCTGACGTAGAAACCGAAATTCCTGGTCTTGAATACGATAAGCATGCTAGCCGCCCGTAAAGAAAAAAAGGCACCGCCTCCGCTTGCACGCTGCCTTTGACCGTATCACTGGCATTATGGCACCCGTATCGGACTCTTCCCCCGACTTATATCTCGGCCTGCGCCTTCAGCGTTTCGACGCCCTTTTCTCTTATCAGCTTGATGAAGACATTGACGATCTTGGGATCGAGCTGCTCGCCGCTGATCTTACGCAAAACCTTGAGCGCTTCAGGCAACGTGAATGCCTTGCGGTACGGCCGGTCCGCGGTCAATGCCTCAAAGGTGTCCGAAACGGAGAGTATCCGGGCACCCAGCGGGATCTCTTCCCCGGCCGAACCTTTCGGATAGCCGCCGCCGGAGAATTTTTCATGGTGGTGGTAGATCATGAGCTTCACTTCCGAAGACAGGTCTGCGCCCTCGAAGAGGTTCAGGGTCAGCTCCGGCGCGGCGCCGGGGGCGCGCTCATCGCTGGTAAAGTGGGGGAATTCCACCGGTCCCAGGATCTTCAGGGCGATGTCCGGATGGGCCTTGACCACGCCGTATTCGTTATCGGTGAGCTTGCCCTTTTTGACCAGTATCTCCTCGGGCACGCCGATCTTGCCCAGGTCATGGAGGAGGCCGGCGATCTGGATCGACTCGACCATCGACGGAGACAACCCCATCTCCTCGGCTATCGCGGCCGAGAATTTCGAGACGAGCACCGAGTGGCCCCGCGTGTATTCGTCTTTTGCCTCGATGGCGCTGGTGAGCGCCCTGATGATGGAGAAATACGTCCGGCGCAGGTCCTGGTAAAGCATGGCGTTCTCAAAGGCCACGGCCCCGTGGGAGACCAGCGTCGAGATGTTCTGGGAATCGCGCGCCGAAAAGTTCTCTTTTGCGAAGCTGCACAGGGCCAGCACCCCCAGAAATTTCCCCTTGGTGATGAGCGGCGCGTCCAGCATGGACTTGATCGTGCGGGCCGGCGCTTTTCCCGGCGGCACGGCGATATTCTGTTCAATCTTTGAAAGGTCGAGTTCCTTTTTCGTAAGATTCCTGGTCAGCTCCAGGAGGTTCTTGCGGACCGCGGCCACCGCGCTGCGGGGCACCGGGGTAAGAGCCTTGATAAAAAGTTTCTGGCTGTGCTTGCCGATCACCAGGAGCCCGGCCATGTCGTAGCGCATGATCCCTTCCAGCCCCTGCAGCAGGATCTTGACGATCTCTTCCTCGTGGACCGTAGGGTTGAGCGCACGGCTTAAGACGTTGAACCTGAACATGTCCTGGGTGCGTATCTCCGATTCCACGAAAAGCCTGACGTTCGCCAGGGTCGCCGCGATCAGCGCCGCCGAACGCTCAATCGCATCCTTATACTTGAAAAAGCCCCGTTTATCGCCGAAGATCATGATCCCTATGAAATTCGTCCGGTCCAAAAGCGGCACGACCACGGTTCTTTTGGTGATCAGCGGCTCTTTGGCGTGGACGGCGGGCATGACATCCGCCGGCAGGACGGGATCGTGCACGGCCTTCCTGCCCGACGATACGTCGAGGGAGAACCGGCGTTTTGCGCCGTCCCAGAGCGCAAGCGATACGCTCTTGACCGGAATGGAGCGCTTGAAATCATTCAGTATCTCGGCCACGACCTTCTCGATATCCAGGTGCGCGCCGAGGACTTTCGAGGCCCACTCGAGGCTGACGATACTGAAATCCATCTGACCTGCCATAGACGACCCTTCTTTTACTTGATCAGACTCTTTGCCTTCTTCAGGATGACGGCGATGGAATCAGCGTCGAAGATGATGAAAAACCTGCCGTCCAAGTCCCGCTTCTTTTCCTTAAAGCATGCCTCGACCAGGATCGTATCGGTGCAATCGTCTTTCTTGATCCCGGAGAAGGCCAGCGTCACCAGCGCCTTGGCGGCGCCGCTGGTCAACGTCACCGTCGAAGGGAACGCGGAGATGCCGGTGAATGCGGACAGCGCCGACAAGTACGAGCTCACCACGATGTTGCCGACCTCTTTGAGCGCGGAGATACCGATCTCGGTGAGGCTGGACGGCGTTTCCTGCAGGGGCCCTATCAAGAGATCGATCAACAACGCAGAATCTTTCTTGGGGAAGATCATCAGCGCGTTTCCCCGGGCGCCGCCCCAGATCTGCAGGTGGATGCCGATGATCGGCTCCTCCGGGTCGACCTTGAGGAAGTGGACGAGCTTGGTGATGTTGATCACCTCGACAGACGGCAGTTCAAGTTCTATGCGCTTTCCCAGGATCTGCGCCAGGGCGGTCGTGGCGTTGCCTGCGCACATGTTGCCGATCTCGGCAAGGATGTCTTTTTCCGTAGGACCGATCTTCACGGATTTACTCTGCTGCATACGTACCTCCTTATGGGGTTGACACTTACTATTATAGTATTAATATTCATTTTTTTAAGTACTTTTTCTTATACACGCGCGCCTGCGCCAGCGCCTGCCGTTCGGTGGTCACGGCCCCGATCGCCTGCAGTTCTTCGAGGTGGCGCAGTATCCTGCCGACCATCGGCGACGGCTCCAGGTCCAGCGCCCGCATGATGTCGTGTCCGTCGACCAGGCGCAGGGCGGGCGTCTTTTTTTGGGCGGCGAAATATTCGCGCATAAGGGCCGGTATCAGGCGTTCGTACCGCGCGCGGATCTTCTCCAGCACGAGATAGCCTTTTGTCGCGCGCTCATCGGCAAGGGCGAGCAAGAGCACCGCCGGGGCATCCTCTCCTGCATCGCGGAAAAACCTGAACCGCGCGCGGGCGGTCAGTACGGGGTTGGTAACGAGGTAGCCCGGCCGCAGGTGCAAAAACGTGATGCGGCGCAGCAGGCGCAATTCCCCGGTGGAAAGCCGCAGGCGCCGGGAGATCTCACCGACCATTGCCGCGCCCACGCGTTCATGGCCGTGGAATTTGACTTTGCCTTTTTCGACCTTGAAGGTCGCGGGTTTGCCGACGTCATGCAGCAGGGCGCCGAGCTTGAGCAGCGCGCGCCGGCTGTGTCCCGAGGAGACCTTGACATCAAGATACGCCTTGAGGTCCTTGCTGCGGCAAGCCGGCGAGACAAACCGTTCGGTATACCCGACGGTATTGAGCGTATGACCCCAGACGTCCAGGCGGCGCCTGCTGCGCCTGCCGAGTGAGCGCAGCGCCTTTATCTCAGGGAAGACCAGATCCAGGATCCCGAAGCGGTCGAGCTCCGCCATGGCCGCACAGGCTCTGTGCGAAGAGAGGATCTTGAACAGCTCGTCGCGCACGCGCTCTGCGGAAGCAAGACGGAGTTTTCCCTTTTTTTCCAGTATGAGGGCGAGCGTCGCGCGGTCGATGCGAAAACCGAACAAGGCAGTCAGGCTGAAGGCGCGCATGACCCGCACCGGGTCTTCATCAAACGCCTGACGATTGACCGTCCGGATGATGCCGCGCCTGAGATCCTGCGCGCCGCCGAAGGGATCGATGAGCAGCTCATGAACTTGCCTGCCGAAGAACGCATCGTCAAGAGGAATCGCCATGCTGTTGACGGTGAAATCCCGGTGCAGCAGGTCTGCGAAGATGTCAGGGCCGCGGAAATCGGAGAAATCAAACGTGTACAGGCGCTCCCCCAGCTTCTTTACCGCCCGTGCGCAGCCGTGCTCCTTGTCGAGCACCACGAACCCGGCACCCAGGACCGCGGCCACTTCCCTCGTAAAGGGGATCGCATGTTTCCGGAGACAAAAATCGAAATCGGGATCGGCCTTGTCTGTGCGGCAGAGCGCGTCGCGGATGACCCCTCCGACGAGATAAAGCCGGACGCGTTCCTTTCGGGCAACGCCCTGGATCGCCTTAAGAAAAACTTCGTTTCTCTGTCGCCAAGCGCACAATGGTTTCATGACAATCAAAGCCTGATTATGACGGCGGTGATCTTTTGCAGGTCGAGGAGAGCGACCGTTGATCTGCCCGAGAGCCATCCGCAGCATTCTCCGGGGTTCACGAAGAGTTTTCCGGCATCCCGGCGCACCTCCGGCCTGTGGGAATGGCCGAAGATAACGATATCCGCTGCTTCGGCCTGCGCATCGATCGCAGCGATATCATGGATAAGCGTGACCCTGCGCCCGTCGAGTTTCAGCCGCAGCGGCGGCTCGACGATCGCGCCTGCGGATTTGAGGGCGAGCCCCTTCTTTTCACCGTCGTTGTTGCCGAAGACGCCCTGCCACGGACAGGAAAGTTTCACGAGCTTATCGATGACGAACGGCGCGACATAATCGCCGGCATGCAGGCACGAGCCGACCTTTTTCCTATTGAAGAGCCGGACTGCCTTTTCTATCTTGGGGAGGTTGTCGTGTGTATCGGAAAGGACGCCGACGATCATTTTTCCTTGTTGAATATTTCCATCTGCTTGAGCACCCCTTCTTCCACGAAGATCGGGGCGCGCGCCCGTACGCTCAAGGCGATGCTGTCGGAGGGGCGGGCGTCGACGATCTTGATCTGGCCGTCGCTCGCCGCAAAAATGATCTTGGCAAAAAAAATGTTGTTCTCCAGCTTGTCGATCACGATCCGGTTCACCGTCGCCCCGAGCGCCTGGACGCAGGCGAACATGAGGTCGTGGGTGATGGGCCGGGGAGGCTTGACGCCGGAGATCTTGGACTTGATGGCGGCGATCTCGTTCAAGCCGATCACGATGGGCAGGACCCGGTCGCCGTTTTTCTCCTTGAGGACGATCAGCTGTTCGTGGCGTTTTTCGTCGATGACGATCTTGTTAAGCTCCATCTCGACCATATGCGGGACTCCCGAATTGCCCTCGCCTTCCTGCCGACAATTCACGCCGGGCGCAAGCGAGGCGTCATTTCTTAGTCTTCTTTTTCTTACGTTCTTTATCGAGCATGTCCTTTAATTCGGACATGAACTGTTCCACGTCGCGGAAGCTGCGGTAGACCGAGGCAAAACGGACGTAGGCGACGTCGTCGATGACTTTCAGCCGGTCCATGACCAGCTCCCCGATCCTGGTCGAGGCGACCTCCCGCAGCGGCTTTTTCTGCAAGGCGCGCTCCACCTGGATGACCACTTCTTCCATCTTGTCCATGCTGATCGGCCGCTTCTCGCAGGCCTTGATGATGCCGGAGAGGATCTTTTTGCGGTCGAACGGCTGCCTGCGCCCGTCGCGCTTGATGACCATGAGCGACGGCTCTTCGATATATTCGTAGGTGGTGAAACGCTTGCCGCATTTCAGGCATTCGCGCCTGCGCCTGATCGCCCGCTGGTCCTGGATCGACCGCGAGTCGACGACTTTATCCTCTTTATGCCCGCAGAATGAACAGCGCATTTCGCAGCCTTTTGCTTTCCCCCGCACCGGGGGAGTTACTTCTTCAGCTCCCGCACCTTGATCTTTGCTTCGCGCAAAAGCTTCGACGCCATCGCGTCGGGGTAGCCGGCGGCGATCACGATCTCGTTTATGCCGGCGTTGATGAGCATCTTGGCGCAGATGATGCACGGCTGGTTGGTGACGTACATGGAGCTGTCTTTGACGCTCGTGCCGTATAACGATGCCTGGATGATCGCGTTCTGCTCGGCGTGCAGGCCGCGGCAGAGCTCGTGGCGCTGGCCCGACGGGATTTTCAGCTTATCGCGCACGCAGCCGATCTCCAAACAGTGGGCAAGGCCGCGCGGCGCGCCGTTATAGCCGGTGGCGAGCAGGCGTTTGTCTTTGACGATGACCGCGCCGACATTCCTGCGCATGCAGGTGGAGCGCTGCGAGACCAGGTGCGCGATCTGCATGAAATATTCGTCCCAGCTTATCCTCTTGCGCTTTCTGCCTTCGGCCTTCACTCGATCAGTCCTTTCAGCTCGGGGTAGAGCGGGAATTTCTTCGTCAGCTTCAAAACTTCTTTCTTGATCGCCGATAACTTCCCGGCGTCGGTGCGGTTCACAACGGCTTCATCAATCCACTCGGCGATCTTGACGACTTCCGGCTCTTTTATCCCGCGCGTGGTGATCGCCGGCGTACCGATCCTGATGCCGCTTGCCTGGGCCGGGGGCAGCGGGTCAAAAGGGATAAGGTTCTTATTGACGGTGATATTGACCTGTTCCAAAAGGACCTGCGCCTCCTTGCCGGTTATCTTCTTATTGGTCAGGTCCACCAGGAACAAATGGTTATCCGTGCCGCCTGAAACGATACGAAAACCCAGTTCCTGCATGCGCCCGGCAAAGGCCTTGCTGTTTTTGACGATCTGCCGCTGATACTCCTTGAACTCTT
>JAQTMD010000079.1 GCA_028714595.1 Candidatus Omnitrophota bacterium | reverse complement strand
CGTTTTTTGACCGTTTAGCGCTTTATCCGGACAACCTGAAAAGATTTCTTAAAAGAGGCGGCATTCTTTGCTGGGGTATTGTCCCGACTACCGAGTTTAAGGATAGCGAAACCCCGGAAGTGCTTGCCGATAAGGTCAAAGCAGGCATAAACGTCCTGGTAAGCAAAGGAATTGACCGGGATTTGTTGGCAAAAAACCTCCTGATCAGCCCCAGCTGTGGTTTAGGCACGCTGGATACGGCTAAAGCAGAGCAGATTTTTCAGGTTCTTTCCGAAACCTCAAATTTTTTAAGATAATGAGCTACATAGTTTACGTCTGGTAGCGAAATACTACGCGGCTCCATTTAGCCGCGTAGTATAAAACTATTTGACAAAATAAGGCAAAAGTCGTAATATAGGTATTCACTTTGTTTCCATACACCCAATCCTAAAGGATGGATTGGTGTGCATTTCTATGCAAGGAGGGAGTATGAAGAAGACGGTCATGGTTATTGATGACGAGCCGGATTTTTGTTTTTTCCTCAAGCAGAACCTCGAAGCGGCCGGAGATTTCGGCGTGGTCACCATTTCCGACGCCGTCCGCGCCGTTTCGCAGATACGCTCCGTAAAGCCCGATATCGTCCTGCTCGACGTGATGATGCCGGGCGTTTCGGGTCCGGACATAGCCCAGGAATTGAAGAACGACGTTCAGACGAAGAACATACCGGTGGTGTTCCTGACCGCTATCGTCGAGGAAGAACAGGTCAAGCAGAAACAGAACCTTATCGGCGGCTGGTTGTATATTTCCAAACCGGTGAAAATCGATGAACTGGTGGCATTGGTACATGATCTGACGCGCTAAGAGGCTCAAAAATGACGAGATCCGTGATCAGGCAGGGATTTCAAGAAGACATCATGACGATTTCAGAGGCCGCGCGCTTCGTCGGGGTATTGCCTCTAACGCTGCGTAATTGGGAAAAAAAAGGGATGCTGCGTCCGTTCAGGACGCTGGGCGGGCACCGGCGGTTCAGGAAGAGCGATCTTGAACGGATCACGAATGCCGGCTGTGCGCCGTCGGCCATACCGGGGGCTTGATGCGGGGAATCGGGCGGACGACGGGGAGGTGATCTGGCAATGATACCCCAGGTCAGGAGATCCTTGGGGCTGCGCGGTATTCTTTTATTCTGTTCCTGTCTGTCGGTCATCCTTGCCGGGATGACGCTGATGAACGTGGCGTACCAGAAACGTATCATCGAGCGGATAGCATACGACAACGTGCACCAGCTCGGACAGCTGATCCTCACTGCCATGATCCACCCCATGCTCAGCGGCGATCAGTACGTTATCCAGAAACAGTTCGACCAGTACAAGGACTTACCGACGGTCGTGCTGGCGCATCTGACCGACAAAAAAGGAATTATCCGCAGAAGCACGGATAAGCAACTCATCGGCCGGAAATCCCTGTCGCCGTATCTGGCTTCCGCGCTTCAAGGCAGGCCCTATCTTGGCCTCGAGTTGAGGGAGAGGACGAAAGAGATGATCATTGCCGATCTGATCCCCATCTTTAATGAGCAGAGATGTTACGGTTGCCACGGCGCGAATGATAAGGTGCTGGGCGTCGTGCGTCTGGGTCTCGACTGGGGAATGGTCGTCGCCAGTTTACGCGCCAGCAGGAAATGGAACATTCTCCTTTCGTTTTCCGGGATGTTGGTGATGTCGTTGCTGATCGCCATCTTCTTCATGCGGCTGGTCGTATCGCCGATCCGCAAGCTCGAGGTGGGCATGCGCAAAGTCTCCCTCGGCGACCTTACGTCAAAGGTGGCGATCGCCCGTAACGACGAGATCGGCAGCCTGACGCGGCTGTTCAACCGGATGACCGAAGACCTGCGCAGGCTCGTCAATGAAGAGAAAAAGAAATCGAGCGAGTTCCTGCGTCTTAATTTCGACCTCAAGGCGGAGATCACGGAGCGCGAGCGGGTCGAAAACGAATTGAATCAGTCGAAGCAGCAGCTTGCCAATATCATCGATTTCCTTCCCGACAACACGTTTGCCATCGACCTGGAAGGGAAGATCATCGCCTGGAACAAGGCTATGGAAGAGATGAGTGGCATACGGGCGCTGGATGCCCTCGGCAAAGGCGATTATGAATATGCGCTCCCGTTCTACGGGATTCGCAGGCCTATCCTTGTCGACTGGACGCTCGATCCCAGCCTGGAACTGCAGGAAAAATACCTGGCCTTTGAGAGGTCCGGCGCGAAGCTTACGGGCGAGGTCTTCGCTCCCTGCCTGAACAACGGCGCCGGCGCCATGCTCTGGGCCATTGCCACCCCGCTGTATGATATTAACGGCGCGGTCGTCGGCGCCATCGAGTCGGTGCGCGATATAACCGCCATCAAGCAGACCGAGGAAAAGTTGCGCCATGCGTACGACGACCTCAAGCAGATTCAGAGCCAACTGGTCCAGTCTGCGAAGATGGCATCGGTGGGATCCCTGGCCGGAGGCGTAGCGCACGAGATAAACAACCCTTTGACCGGCGTTCTGAACAACGTGCAGCTTATCAATATCCTGGCACGGGAAAAGAAAGATTTTAACCTCCAGGATTTCAAGGAATTGCTCGCCGTCATCGAGGAATCCGCGCAGCGCTGCGTCAAGATAACCAGGTCGCTGCTGGATTTTTCCCATGCCTCCAAAGGCGTTTACCACCTCCTCAACGTGAACGACCTGGTGGAAAAGGTCTTAAGTTTTATCGGCCACGACATGCTGCTGGAGAACATACTGATCCAGAAACATCTCGATCCTGCGATCGGCCTGGTCCTGGGCGACGAACAGCTCATCCAGCAGATCATCTTTGACATCATCTCGAACGGCCGGTGGGCGATCAGGGAGAAGCGGGGCAGCGAAGGCGGGTTGATAACCCTGAGTACTCAGCCGGACAGCGAGCATAAGAATGTCCTGATCAAGATTTTTGACGACGGCATCGGCATCCCGAAAGAACACCTCGAGAAAATATTCGAACCCTTCTTCACCACCCGGGAAGTCGGGCAGGGCACCGGCCTCGGGTTGGCGATAGTCTACAGCATCGTCAAGGAGCACGGCGGCACGATCGAAGTCGACAGCGAGCAGGGACAGGGGACGAATTTCACCATACGGCTGCCGGTGTCGGAATCCGGTCTTGTCGGCAACGCGTCAACACCCTGAAAGGAGAGATTATGGAAGAACAAGCGATGGCCAGGGAAAAGATACTTGTCGTGGACGATGACGAAGCGGTGCGGGAGTTCCTTGCGCGGTTCTTGAGGCAGAAAGGCTTCCAGACTGTGAGCGTTGCCCGCAGCGGAGAAGAGGCGCTGCTGCTGCTTGAGCGGGAGCCCAGGGATCTGGTCTTCCTGGACATCAAGATGCCGGGGTTAAGCGGGATCAAAGTCCTGCGTAAGATCAAGACGCTCTACCCTGAAACCTCAGTCATCATGATCACCGCCTTTGCCCAGAAAGAGATCGCCGAAGAGGCGCTTAAAGAGGGGGCGTACGACTACATCACCAAGCCCTTCAACCTCAGCTATCTTGAATTGAGCCTGCTCAGCAAGATCGCCACGGCCCCGGAAGAGAGGAGAAGCAATGGATGAGCAGCGGTTGACCAGGGTCCTGGTCGTTGATGATGAACAGGGCGTACGCAATTTTTTGAAAAAGCTGCTGGAGCTCAAGGGGGCGATTGTCACGCTTGCCAATAACGGCTATGAGGGGATCGACGCAGCGGGTCACGCCGCGTTTGACTGGATCTTCCTGGATATCCGCATGCCGGGCATAGACGGCGTTCAGACGCTCAAGAAATTGAAAGCCCTCCAGCCGTCCGCCAAATTCGTGATGATGACCGGTTATTCCGTTGAAGGCCTTCTTGCAGAGGCAAAAGATGATGGCATATTCGCTTCCATCAAGAAGCCTTTTGACATCAACCAGGTCACCGCATTCCTGGGAAAAGAATTTGTCCGTTCCGAGAAAGAGCCGCTGTCGGTGCTGGTAATCGACGATGACAAGGCGGTCCTGGATACCTTTACCAGGGTGCTGAAGTCCGCTGCGTGCTCCGTCACCTGCGCCGATACCGGCGGTAAGGCGCTGGAGGCGATTGCCTCCCAGGATTTTTCCCTGGTGTTCCTCGATATAAAACTCAAGGATTCGAACGGCATCGAGCTGTTCAATAAACTGATGCAGCTCAGGCCGAATCTCAAGGTCCTTTTGATGACCGGTTATCGAGAGGAGGTAGAAAAAGATATCAAGGGTTTGAGCGTCCGGGGCTGCCTCTTCAAGCCTTTCGAGATCTCCAAGATCTTTCAGGAAATCGATCAAGTCAGGAAGGAAAAAGAAGCCTCCGCAGATCGTTAGTCATCGCAGTACGCCAGCGCCGCGACAAAAAACTCCGCCGGCTGAGTTTTCATGATATAATATTTTTTGAGGGGTAAAAATCTTCTCTGGCGTCATAGTATCAGGTAAAGGGGAGCGGCTGTGAAAGAACGAAGACACAAGCTCAGGGTCACCAGCCAGTTGGAGATCAGGTATTCCATCGCACAGGGTTTCTTAAAAAGCGGTTCGCGCAGTAAAAATATCTCCGAAGTCGGCCTTGCCATGCCTACGATCCAGAAGCTGGAACCGGGCGTGCTGCTGGACGTCGAGATCCGGCTCGCTGAGGGGAAAAAGCCCATCGTCGGATGCGCCGAGGTGGTCTGGTCGGCAACGCGCGATGACAGCCGCCATCCGTTCGAGGCAGGCATCAAATTCATAGAATTCGCCGAGAAGGACCTGGACCTGCTTATGGATGTCGTCAAGAAGGTCTGTGCAGAGCAGGGTATCGACTACTTGAAATGGACGGGGGAATAGGGTATGAACCTTATCCTCCTGGGGACTTTTGCGAGCGTGGTCGCCGGCAGCGCCACGATCGTCGGCGCCCTGGTCGTGTTCTTTATGCACCGGGTGTCGGATAAATTCCTCGACACGTCGCTGGGATTCGCGGCAGGGGTCATGCTCGCGGCGACATTTTTCGGGCTGGTCACTCCTGCGGTGGCGCTCGGCGGCATCTGGCGGGCGTCGGCAGGGATACTGCTCGGCATGCTGTTCTTTATCATGATGGAACGGGCGGTCCCGCACATTCACCGCGTCGCCGGCGTCAAAGGCCCGGTAACGCATTTGAGCAAGGCAACGCTGTTCATGCTGGCGATGACCATCCATAATTTCCCCGAAGGGCTGTCCGTCGGTGTCGGCTTTGCCCGCGCGGATATCAGGGCAGGCATAATACTGGCTGTCGGCATCGGTATCCAGAATCTGGTCGAGGGGATGGCGACGTCGCTTACGCTTTTGAAAGACCGCAGCCGGGCCATGCAGGCTTTTCTCATCGCATCCTTCACTGCCATCGTCGAGCCTGTCGGGGGGTTATTCGGTATTTCGGTACTTTCAGTAAGCCAATACCTGCTGCCGTACGGCCTGGCGTTTGCCGCAGGCGCCATGCTTTTTGTCACCAGCGAAGAGCTTATCCCGGAAACGCACTCCCGCGGCAATGCCCGCGAAGCCACCATGGGTCTTATTTTCGGCTTTATCACCATGATGATCCTCGAAAAGCTCTTCGTCTAGTCTCGGGGACGTTCCCCAAGGTGCCACACCGATGTGTTCTAACTGCTTCAATGTAATACTCCTGGAGAAGCGGTTTTCGACTATGATGTTCCTTCTGGGGACATCCCTGCTTGTACTGGCAACCGCGGTTATGCAGGCAAATGCTTACGCGATCTGCCTTAGCCGTGATCCCTGCGATTGCAACAGAAGTTCAAAAAAGTACGGCGAGTTTTACGAGCGCCTCAGAGCGCACGACAGGCAGGAGGCGTTGTTCGTGCTTGAGGGATGCCTGGAGAACTGCTGGTCAACGAAGGCATTGCATGAAGATGCCGCCATACTGAATCTGGCCCGGCATGATCCGGAAGCTGCCATGCCGCGGATCGAGCGGGCGCTGTCTTCAAACTCCGCGCGCAAGACCGACCCCTCATTCGACTATTTCCTGCAGGAACTTGCTTATCTCCAGAAAGAAGAACCTGAATCAGCGCAGGTCTCGTTTGCCAACGCCGTCGAAGCAGCGCGCAAGGCCGGACAAAAAAATATAACCTTCAACACGTACCGGATAGACCTTGACCTGGCAGCCGGGCTCGATACAAAGTCTCTTGATACGATCGTCCCTGCATTAGAGGATGCTATCGCGCCCCCGGAGGCCGGCGTCTCATGGGCATTGCGGCTGATGTATTTGGCCGGGGTATCGGTCACCGGCGCCATTGCCTTGGCAGCGCTGGCCCTGGTCTACAGGATGCTGCCGATCCACGGCAGGGCCGTGACCTGCCCCGTGGAGCGGCTCGCAGCCGCCGCCGAGGTCGTCCTTGACGTGGGGCGCGCCGATACCGTCGTGCTGGAGCGCGGCACACCGGCTTTTACGGAGATAATCGGTAACCTGACCGACGAAAAAAACCTCCGAGCGACGATTACGCATTCGATACCCTGTCGCTGCGCTTCGGCGCACGGTCCTATGTCATCGAGGTGTCCGCAGACGGCTGGAACTTCAGGAACGAGCCGCGCAACTCACGGCGCCTGCGCGACCCCCTGCAGGTCACCGCGCGCATCATGGCGCTGGCGGCCCAGAAACGGGGAGACGCTTCCTCCCGGAACTCATGAACCTGTTTTTTACGGTCATTCTTTTGTTTGTCCCGCTTGCAGCGGGGTATTTCCTCTACGGTCAATTCCTCAAGAGATTTTTTTGCCTTGACGACCGCTGCAAGACTCCCGCCCATACCCTGCGCGACGGAAAGGATTTCGAGCCCGCCAATAAATTCTACCTCTTAGGTCAGCACCTCTCGGCGATCGCAGCTGCCGGGCCGATCGTCGGCCCGATCCTGGCCGGATTGTGGTTCGGGTGGGGTCCGGCCGTCCTGTGGATCATCCTCGGCGGGATATTTGTCGGCGGCGTCCATGACATGAGCGCGCTGATCGCTTCCATCCGTCATCGGGGCAGGTCGATCGCCGAAGTCGCCAAGGCGCACATGCCCAAACGCGCGTTCATATTGTTCCTGGTATTTCTCTGGTTTACCCTGATGTATATCATCGCCGCCTTTACCGATATCACCGTCAAC
>JAQTMD010000078.1 GCA_028714595.1 Candidatus Omnitrophota bacterium | reverse complement strand
TGCCGTCCGCAGGAGTTCGTGCGGCAATGAGGTTTTGCTGCGGGGCATCATCGAATTTTCCAACCACTGCGTGCGCAACTGCCTGTACTGCGGCCTGCGCAGGGATAACAAAAAGCTCAGCCGCTTTCGGATGGCGCCCGTAGAGATCCGTATGACCGCAGAACGAATTGTCAGAAGCGGCATTACCACCGTTATCCTGCAGTCCGGCGACGATCCGGGCTTTAAGACTGAGGCACTGTGCCGGCTGATCCAGGAGCTCAAGCGCAGGTTTCCGGGCTTGGCAATAACGCTTTCAGTGGGTGAACGCCCGCTGGCAGATTATAAGAAGTTTAAAGAAGCAGGAGCAGACCGTTATTTGCTCAAGCACGAAGCGGCAAATCCCAAACTATATGCCAGGTTGCATCCGGGCCAGACCCTGACCAAACGCATGCGCATCTTACGATACCTCAAAAAACTCGGTTACGAGGTAGGCGCAGGCACTATCGTGGGATTGCCCGGGCAGACTATGGAAGACCTGGCCAAAGATATAATCTTTATGAAAAAACTGGGCGTGGAAATGGCAGGCATCGGCCCGTTTGTGCCGCAGAAAGACACGCCTTTAGCAGGTTTTCCGGCGGGCAGCTCTGAACTTACCAGAAGAGTCATAGCGTTGACTCGCCTCGCGCTGCCGCGGGTCAATCTTCCGGCGACCACGGCTTTGGCGACCGTTGACAAAAGCCGCGGCCAGATAAAGGCCCTGCAATCCGGCGCGAACGTGCTCATGTGCAATTTTACGCCTGCGCAATACTGCAGGAGCTACCGTATTTACGACGACAAAGTTAGGGTCAGCCTGCAAGAGGCACGGCGGGTGATTCGCGCAGCAGGAAGAAAAGCAGTATTCCTAACATTATCAAAATAGATCGGTTATAACCGGGAGGGGTGTCCCCTTAGGGAACGTCCCCCACCACGTATGAAGACAACGCCAAAATCATTACGCTTGCAGATAGGAATTTTCGGCAGGACCAATGTCGGAAAATCGAGCTTTCTTAACATGGTCGCCGGACAGGATGTGGCCATTACCTCGCCTGTCCCCGGTACGACTACCGATGTCGTGGAAAAGACCATGGAGCTTTTGCCGGTCGGTCCGGTAGTATTCCTGGATACCGCGGGGTTAGACGATGCCTCTGAGCTCGGCGGCCTGCGGGTCAAGAAGACTCACAAGATCTTTGACCGCTCGGATGTCATCGTGCTCTTGACCGAGGCCGAGGCATGGAATTCGTATGAAGATATGGTCATCGTCGAGGCAGGCAAGCGCGCGATCCCGGTCATCGTCTGCGTAAATAAGATCGACGTCAATCCTCCGACGCAGGAATTTATGCGGCGGGTCGCGCAGAAGACGCCGCGGATGATCCTGGTCTCAAGCGTCGACCTTAAAAACCGCGATGCCTATGTCAACCCGCTCAAAAAACATCTGCTTGAGGTCTGCCCCGAAGATTATCTGCAGCCGCCGCCGTTGATCGGCGACCTTATCCCGAAGACAGGGTTGGCAGCGCTTATCGTGCCCATAGACAAGGAAGCGCCGAAAGGAAGGATCATCCTGCCGCAGGTGCACACCATCCGCGACTGCCTGGACCACCGCCAGGCCGCGCTGGTGGTCAATGAGGTCGAATATAAAGGAATGCTCGCGAAGTTGAAGGCTTTGCCGGATATCGCAGTCTGCGATTCCCAGGTGGTCGGTCGGATGGTCGCGGATACGCCAGCGGGAATGCCCTGTACTACATTTTCTATACTGTTTGCGCGTTCAAAAGGTGACTTGGTTGAGCTGGCAAAAGGTGCGGCACATATCAAGGCGCTTAAACCCGGCGACAGAATACTTATCGCCGAATCCTGCAGCCATCATCCCATCGAAGACGACATCGGCAGGGTGAAGCTGCCGCGTTGGCTGCGTACGTTTGTGGGTGGAGAACTGAAAATTGAGACCTGCGCCGGAAGGGATTATCCTGAGGATCTGAAGGAATACCGGCTGATCATCCACTGCGGCGGTTGCATGATCACCCGCCGCGAGATGCTCGCGCGCATCGAAAAGGCCCGCGAGGCAGGAGTCCCAATCACCAATTACGGCGTCGCGGTCTCGGTCTTACAGGGAGTGCTCGACCGCACGCTCTCGCCGTTCCCCGCAGCACTGGAAGCCTACCGGAAAGAACTCGCCAGAATCAAAAAAGGGACAGTTCCTGCGGAACGTAAAGGCAGATAAAGGGTTGGAAGGAAACGGTCCTAGGTATATTGCTCGCGCAGGTCGTTGAGGCTCTCCGAGGTCAGGACAAAGATCCCTCCTTCGATGAACACCCCCACGATGGCAGCTCCGAGGTAGGAGAAAAAGTAGGTCCAGAGAAAGATAAGCGGCAGGCCGATCAGGGCCATGGTAATGTGGATGGTCGCGTAGCTCTTTGCCCGGCCGCTCACCAGCAAAAACTGCACGCGAAAGGCGTTCGCGCCGACAAAGAACACCGCCAAAAGCAGCAGTCGCAGAGACGCCGTCGCCACCTCGTACCGGTGGCCGGTGACGATCCGGATGATCCAGGGCGCTGCGATAAAAATGATTGGGAGACTCAGGATAAAGCCCTGCGTTGCCACATACTGCATCTTGGTCATGAGCTGGAAGGCCCGTTTCTTGCTCCTTTTGAATATGTGGCTTATGCGCGGAAAGACCGCCTGCGAAAACGACAGGAGCGGGAACGCCTGGATAGCGGCGGCGATGCGCTCGGCGATGGTGTAATAGCCGGTGAGCACGTTATTGGTCAACAGTCCCAGCGCGAAGATGCGGGTGGCGGTATAGCTGTTGATCGCCACGATCGAGGAAAAGACGTTCCAGCCGTCCTTGACCTGCTGTTTGATATCGGGGTAAGTCTGCAGGATATACGAGATGTTGAATTTCCGGAAGGCCAGGGAAAAGGCGATGACCCCCACCACCAGCGAGATCATTGACTGCAGGAAGGGCACGATCAGGTAATCGGACGCCTTCCTGACAAAGATAAAAACTCCGGCAAGGAACAGGAATCCCGCGATGACATTCAGGATGGCGATATAGCGCATCTTTTCCGTGCCCTGGTAGAACCAGACGGGAAACAGCGTATTGCCGATGACCACTCCGAAGCTCAAACAATAGACCTGCCAGTCCTGCGCAAACCGCGGCACGAACCGCAGGATGAGCGCCATGACCCCGAGGCTGGCGACTGCCAGGATTACCTTGATCGTGATAACCGAGGAGAATATTTCGCAGACTTTGTCCTGCTTCTGGCGGCAGAGCGCGATCTGGCGCGTGGCAGTGACGTTAAAGCCGTAGTCGGTGAGGATCAGGAAATACTGTATGAACGCCTGGGCAAAGGCGATAAGACCGAAGCGCTCCGGGCCGAGCACGCGGATAAGGTAAGGCAGGACAAAGACCGGAAGGATATAGGTGATGCCCTGGAGGGTCGAGAGGGAGAAAAAATTCTCCAGGACGACTTTTCGTTCTTTTTTGGTGACGGAATTGTAGAGCCTGCGAAGAGCCTTAATCATTGTACATACTTTACACTGGAAGCATTCGCGCGTCAACAAAAAACGGCTGCAAGGGTGTCCCTTTTGGGAACGTCCCCTACGGGACAGGATTGCGAGAAACCGCTTGACAAACAAGCAAACGATGGTATACTTATTATGAATACAATGACGTAAACAAGACAATGACGTTCGCCCGAAAGGCGGACGTTTCTGTTTTTAAGACGGGATAACGGCGTCCTGCGTACATCGATGGTACGGTGTAAACAGGGCGCTTTTTTATTGTATGAGGTATATTGATGGCTAAAGACAGCATCCGCATAGCCTGCGCGCAGATCAATCCTACGGTCGGGGCCCTTGAGGCCAATAAAGACTGCATCTTGCGCACCATCGAGATAGCCAAAGCGCTGGGGGTGGATATCATCTCGTTCCCGGAGCTTTGCCTGACCGGCTATCCGCCTGAAGACCTGCTTTTCAAACCGCAATTCGTGCAGGATAACCTGGTCAAGATACAGGAAATAGCCTCTACGGTAAAGGATATCTTCGCTATCGTGGGGTTCGTGGATAGAAAAGGCAGGAATATTTTCAATGCCTTGGCGCTGATTGCGGAAGGAAGAATCCAGGCCGTGTATCATAAGATGATACTGCCGAACTTCGGCGTGTTCGACGAGGAACGCTATTTTAAGGAAGGCGACAAACCCATGGTCTTTTGCCTCAAGGGTAAAAAGAGCGATGCCCTTATCGGCCTGGCCATCTGTGAGGATGCCTGGCATGCGAAGGGGCCGGTACAAGATGAGGCCGCGCTCGGGGCGCAGATCGTGCTGGTAAGCAATGCCTCGCCGTTTCATGCGGGCAAGAGACGGGAGCGGGAAGCGGTCATCCGCAAACAGGCGAGGACCAATGCAGTCACGATCTGCTATGTCAATCTGGTCGGTGGACAGGATGAGCTGGTCTTTGACGGACAGAGCATGGTCGTAGACAATCGCGGCAGGGTCACCAAGCGCGGACAGGCATTTATCGAAGATCTTTTGATCGAGGACATTCCCGTCGCCCCGGGAAAGGTTAAGATTGCAGCTTCGGTCCCCCGGATCGCAGGCGATTTTGACACGAAAATCAAAGACAAGCTTCCCCGGCGCGTGATTGAGCCCCCGGCGGAGACAGAAGAGGTTTACCATGCGCTGGTCCTGGGATTAAAGGATTATGTCTCAAAGAACGGTTTCAAAAAGGTCGTGGTAGGTTTGAGCGGAGGCATCGATTCGAGCCTGGTCGCAACGCTCGCCGTTGACGCGCTGGGCAGGGATAATTGTATCGGGGTCTTTATGCCGTCGCGGTATTCCTCGAAAGACTCTGAGACCGATGCGGCGATCCTGGCAAAGAACCTCGGCATCGAGTTCAAGAACGTATCCATCGAACATATCTACCGGATGTACCTCCTGATCCTGGAAACTCATTTTGTGGGTACGCAGCGGAATGTCACGGAAGAGAATTTACAGGCGCGCATCCGGGGCAATCTGCTGATGGCATTCTCCAACAAGTTCGGGTGGTTGGTGTTGACCACGGGGAATAAATCCGAGATGAGCTGCGGGTATGCCACGCTCTACGGGGATATGGCAGGCGGGTTTGCCGTGATCAAGGACGTGCCCAAGACCCTGGTCTATAAACTCTGCAGGTACAGGAATTCGCTCAAGAACATAATTCCCGAGCGGGTGTTCGCCAAAGCGCCGACTGCGGAACTGCGGCCTAATCAGAAAGATTCAGACTCGCTGCCTGAGTATGGCGTGCTTGACCCCATCCTCAAGGCGTACGTAGAGTTGGACCGCTCCGTGCCGGAGATCGCGGCGGCCGGTTTCGACGAACAGACCGTGCGCAGGGTCGCGGCGCTGGTCGATTCCAGCGAATACAAACGCAGGCAGGCCGCGCCGGGCATCAAGATCACGCCGCGCGCGTTCGGACGCGACCGGCGCATGCCGATCACCAATAGATACCGGAGGTGAACCATGACCTTTGAACTGCTGGTAAAAAGGTTGACCCCGAAGCTTAAAGGCATCTGCTATAAGCTCAACCGCCGGTTTACCTATTTTAACGAAGAGGACCTGTTCCAGGAGGCGCTGCTCGGGCTGTGGAAGAAGTTCGAGGCCGGCGCGCTCACGGATAAAACCGACAGCTACATCCTGCAGGGCTGCTCGTTCGCCTTGCGTAACTACATCCGCACCGCGCTTGACCGGGTGACGCCGATGAGCATCGAGGCATCCGTCGACGAGAACGATGTTGCGCGGGAAGAAACGCTGGCATTGCGGGATGTGCGTTTTGATTCGTATTTCGAGTCTTTGAACGACAAGTTCGTGGCAGAGGTCATCCGTAACAACGGCCTCACCCGCAGGGAAAAGGAGCTTTTACCCTTCTTCGCCGAGGGACTGACCGTGCGCGAGATCGGCAGGCGGCTTGGTGTTTCGCACGTCATGGTGCTCAAAATGCGCGAAACTATCCGTAAGAAATGCCTCAAGCACCTGGACGCGGAGTAAGAAAACGGGGACAGTTCCTTGCGAACTTTTTCAGTGGCAAGGGATAAAAGGAAACGGTCCTGGTTACCAGGGGGAAGGGTTCTTTACTTGTAGTGGTGTAGGTTGAAGGTTTGACACAGTGATGTGTTAAGACAAGAGCGTTCTTGAAAGGTAAGAGCGCTTTTTTGTTTTGCAGCGATCGACGCAGGCGTCTTGAGGTCCACTGGTTGGATCCGGGACGCCTGTTTTACTTGGAAAGGAGATGCGATGAAAAAGAGACTGGTGTGGCTGGCAGCAATGGTCTTTGGGCTGGTCTGTGCTTCGGCGGCCTTTGCCGAAAGCGAGGGGATATTTTCCGATCTCGGCATTACGGTAAGCGGTGACGCGGCATACTACAGTGAATATCTCTGGCGGGGCATGCTGCTGGACGGCGATGCCGTGCTGCAGCCGGGCGTTTACGTGGCCGGTCCAACGACCCCCTTCGGCAAACTGACCGCGAAATTGTGGTCGAGCCATGACCTGGAAAACCGCGACAGCCGTAAATCCGAGGAATACGACTATATACTCGATTATACCTTTGATCTCACAGACGTAAGCCTATCCGCAGGCCACACGTATTATGATTTTCCGGAAACAGACACGTTCAGCCGGGAGTTCTACGCAGGGGCGGCGTTTCCCAAAATGCCCTTGAGTCCTTCAGTATTCATATACCGCGATTACGGAGAGCCCGAGGACGGCGGCGGGGCAGGGACCTATACGGTCGCAAGCGCCGCGTACAGCGTCCCAATCACCGTTGCGAAGTACGCCTGTTCCCTGGATATTTCCGGCCATTACGGCTATAACCACGAGCTCTTCATTAACGGCAAGGGCTCGGACATCGGGTTGGCAGCGGCGTTCTCCGTGCCGCTGGCAAAGAACGTCACGCTGGCGCCGAGCGTCAATTATTCGGCCGCCTTGGGTGACTTAGAGAAAGAGAGCGACGGCAACCAAAAAGACCGCCTGTTCGCGGGGTTAACGCTGAAATTCAGTTTGTAGCGACTCCGGGGTCTTTGCTGCCGTCCGGACAAAAGCGAGGTGCGACATGAAGAAGATAGAAGCGTTTATCCGGCCCGAAAAAGTAGGGGCAGTACGCAAGGCTGTGGAGGAGGCCAACAT
>JAQTMD010000077.1:1479-7180 GCA_028714595.1 Candidatus Omnitrophota bacterium | reverse complement strand
GGACAAGCTGCTGCGCGGTCAATTCAGAAGCTACGCAGTAGATGTCGGTTTTATCGTATACCCAGAACGGATGCACCCCGAAATCGGTCATCACCGTGACCAGCTTGCTTGAGATCTTCCCCTCTTCCTTAAGGTACGCGGCAATGGCAGCGGGCAGAAAATGCGTGGCGATCACCGCATCGGGGTTCTCCCGTATCAGGTACCGGATAAAGCCCCGCACGCGCGCCCTGTTATGAATGGCCCTGACCTTGGTCAGCGGCGGCTGCAGCCGTTTCTGCGAGGTGACGTAAAAGAGGACCTTCCAGAGCCACTGGACGTGCTTGACCATAAAAGAATAGCCGGACGTATAGGCCTTGCGGAAGATGAAATCGCTCTGTTCGAGGACGTCGATCAACTGAAGCTGGTTCCTTCGGGAGCGCTTTTTAAAATCGTCGTACAGCGCCTCGGCGGCTTTTGCGTGTCCGGCTCCTGCAGACGTATAGGCTATGGTTATTTTCATTTTCGTAGGATGGCGCGCGCTGCTGCGGACAGGTCCTGCGCGGTCCGGTCAGGCTGAGTTGTCCAAACTTTGTGGTTCTGCGGCTTTTCCTTCCCGGAAAAGACGAGTATCGTGGTCAGACCCGCATTTCTGCCGGTCTCCATGTCGGGGATGGAATCCCCGATGAAAAAACTTGCCGAACGGTCCAGGGACAGGCCTTCGCCGGCCAGCAGGGAAACCGCCTTGTCGATAAGGCCGGTCTTCGGTTTGCGGCAGGGACAGTCCTCTTCCTTGCGGTGAGTGCAATAATAAATACCGTCCAGTTTTGCGCGTCCTGCCAGCGCCTGCTGCAGCCGGTCATCCATATCCCGGAGGTCGCAATCGGTGTAGAGCCCCTTTGCCACTCCTGCCTGGTTGGAGACGATGAAAAGCCTGAAACCCGCGGCGCTCAGTTCCTCCAGCGCCTGCACTGCGCCGGGCAGCAGCCTGAATTCATCCGGGCTCTTCACGTAATCGCCGTGACCCGGATATTCGTTGACCACGCCGTCGCGGTCCAGAAATATTGCCTTTACTTTCTGCATATCACCTGCGCCCCCGGCGCTGTTACTGACTTCCCTTCCGGACCATGTCCCGGTACTTCACGTAGCTCAAAAACTGGTACAGCGAGTCAAAATAGGCGATAAGGAACCCGTACATCCCGTCGCGGAAGCCCTGCTTGCCGACATACCGCCGGAAGAACCGGTCGATTGCGCGCCAAAGCATATGACCGCAACTCATCTTCCTGCCGGTGGCGATCCATTTCTGCGCTTCCAGGGTAGTCTGCCGGTTGACGCTGGCCAGGAAATGCTCGATGTCAGGATAGCCCTTATGGATGATGTCCGCCGTGAGGTGTCCGACGGTTCCGTCAACGACCACGCGCGGATGCACCTGCACCTCCTCATATTTGAACCTGTCCCTGCGGAAAAGCCTGACCTTGGGCGCCGGGTACCAGCCCCCGAAACGGACCCAGTAAGTGCCGATAAAATTCCGCAGGGGGATGTCGAACGCGACGTGGGACGTGGTCTGTATCGTGCGCATTATCTCGTCGCGAAGCTCCGGGGTGAGCTGCTCGTCGGCATCAAGGCTCAAGACCCAGTCGGTGCGCGCCTGGGCATAGGCCCAGTTGCGATGGATGCCTTCGTTCTCCATGTGACGCTTGAGCACCCGGGCGTATTGTGCGCTGATCACGGCCGTGCGGTCAATACTGTTGTCGTCGACGACAATGATCTCGCCGGCCCAGCCGTGCGCGCTCTTGAGCGCCTCTGCGATGTTCGCTTCTTCGTTCCTGGCGATAATGACCACCGTCGGGGACGCCCCCTGAGGTGCCGCACCTTCACCTTGAAAGTCCTTACGGGACATACGGTCGTCTCCTTATCTTTTTAAAAATGACTTTTTTATTTCGGAACAGACAAATCCAACCTGGGAGCCCGTAAGGAACGGGTGCATGGGCAGAGACAGGACTTCCCCGCAGACTTTTTCCGCAACGGGAAAACCGCCCCTGCGATATCCGAGGTCTTGATACGCGGGCTGCAAATGAAGCGGGATGGGATAATGAATCATCGCGCCGATCCCACGGGCCTTGAGGTGCGCGGCCAGCTTCTCCCGTCGTCTTACGCGAACGGCATAGATATGGTACACGTGGCTTGAGTACGAAGCCTTCCGCGGCGCCAGTACTCCTTCAGCGTCTGCAAGCAGCCGGTCATACATCGCGGCCAGCCGCTGCCTTTTCCTGTTCCAGGCATCGAGATAGCGCAGCTTGACTGCCAGCACCGCAGCCTGCAACGTGTCCAGGCGCGAATTATATCCGACCATGGCATGTTCATAGCGCGAGACCCTGCCGCAGTCCCGGAGTTTCTTCAGCGTATCGCAGATGCGCGCATTATCCGTAACCACCAGTCCTGCGTCTCCGAACCCTCCCAGGTTTTTCGTGGGATAAAAACTGAAACAACCGACATCTCCCATGGCGCCGGCCTTGTACGACGGCGCTGCGCCGCTGCGCCGCTGTTTCAGATAATACGCTGCCCCGTGCGCCTGGCATGCGTCTTCGATTACTTTCAAGGAATGTTTACGGGCAATCCGCATAAGCGGCCTCATATCCGCACACTGACCGAAGAGATGCACGGGGATGATCGCCCTGGTACGTCTGGTGACCGCGCGTGCCGTCTGTGCCGGGTCTATCGTAAACGTTTGCTCGTCGATATCGACATACACCGGCCGTGCGCCCGTATAACTGACCGCGTTTGCCGTAGCAATAAAAGTGAATGCCGGGACGATCACTTCATCGCCCGGCCCTATCCCCAACGCCTTCAGGCTCAAGAACAGGGCGTCGGTCCCGGAATTAAGGCCGACGGCGAAGCGGGAGCCGCAGTACGCGGCAAATGCAGCCTCGAACTTCTTCGTTTCAAGACCCAGGATAAAATCGCCTCGTTCTACCACGGCTGCGAGAGCCTGCCGTATGGCGCGCTCAAACCGTGCGTCCCTTGCCTTTAATTGAATGAACGGTACCCGCATAGTATTATCCCCGGTTCTTGACACAAGGTTTTTTTGACCAGCGGCGCGACTGTTCCAGAAGCCCTTCCACATCGTCGAGTCCGGCCTCAAGCTCAGCCACCGGATAGCTGTTCGCGATAAACGGGAAGGCCTTCAGGAAACGGGCCGTCCTGCCAGAACAGTAAATGCGGTCAAAGCGCTTCAGCATGCCGTGGCGCAGATTGTTCAAGAGCACTGCCAGCGCACACAAACCAACGAGACCGGCCGGACAACTGCGTACGCAGAGGCTGGTATGCCTCGGCGCCCCGCTATGGCCGCTGCGCACGAGCGTGACTTTGTTCTGATCGCGCATAAGGCCGAGGATGAACTTTCCCATCGGCCTCTCTGCTGCCGGATCGCCGCCTGAGTCCACGACCAAAAGCCTCTGCGGGCTGCCCCAGCGCGCGCAAAAGACCTTGCCCTTCTCTGCTATCTTTGCATTCAGTTCTGCGCCGTACTCAAGGCCGTAGGTCACGTTCTTGTGGTGCCAGACGAACGCCCCCAGGGCGCGCACGCAGATAAAACCGGCCCTGATCGCGCGCAGGGAAAAATCCCAGTCGTCGTAGTATGCCGGCGCAAAAGACTCGTCCAGCCCTTTGATCTTATCCAGCACTGCGCGCTTGACCAGGAAACAGAAACCGCGGCACCAGTCAGTCTCGATAAAGCGCCCGGCCCGCGATCGAGCGACCCGTTCTGCATAATCGTCCCGCGTGCCGCGAAAATTTTTCGGCAGCTCCCAGAGCGGATTGACCACCCCGATGGCAGGGTCGCTGTGCGCAACGCGTACCATTTCAGAGAGCCATCCCGGATAGGCCACGGTGTCATTACTGAGCACGCAGACGAATTCCTTGTCGGTCGCGGCGAATCCCTGGTTCACTGCCCCGACATAACCCTGGTTTTGCTCGTTACGCAGCACGCGCACTCTGCCGGGATTCTCCGCAGCCACGCGCTCGAGGTACTGACGCGTCTTGAGCTCTTTACTGCCGTTGTCAACGATAATCAGCCGACAGGGGTACTCGGAATCTTTCAGGATGCTCTCGATGCATGCCCGGGTATACTCCGGCTGATCATAGACCAGAAGGATAATGTCACACATAAAGCCTGCGGGACTTGAAAAAACCCTGGAACGTTTCCAGGATATAGTCGATCATCGGGCGGGTCAGGCCCGGATACACGCCGATCCAGAAGAGGTTGTTCATCACCAGGTCCGTGTTATGCAATGTCCCGATCGACCGGTGACGGATCCCCTTGTACGCGGGCTGACGCAGGAGGTTGCCGCCGAAGAGCATGCGGGTGGCGATCTTGCGCCCCTCGAGAAACGAAACGATATCGAGACGCTTAAAAGGCGCGGTCGGTCTGACCAGGATAGGGAAACCGAACCAGCTGGGTTCGACCCCCGGCAAGACTTCCGGCAGCAGAACATACTCCTCGTACCCGCGCAGCCCCTTAAGGAGCAGATTGAAATTCTTTTTACGCTGCGCGATGAACGAGCCAAGCTTATCAAGCTGGGCCAATCCCACGGCAGCCTGCATGTCGGTCGCCTTGAGATTGTAGCCGATATGTGAATAGACGTACTTGTGGTCGTAACCGAAAGGCAGCGTGCCGAACTTCCGGCCGAACCTCCTGCCGCAGGAATTATCCCTGCCTGAACCGCACCAGCAGTCCCTTCCCCAGTCGCGGAACGAAAGCATGATCCTGGCAAGGAGCGGATCGTCGGTCACGACTGAGCCGCCCTCACCCATGGTAATATGGTGGGGCGGATAAAAACTGAAACTGGCGATGTCTCCAAAGGTGCCGGTCAATTTCTTCCGATAGGTCGTCCCCAGCGCGTCGCAATTATCCTCGATGAACCAAAGGTCCCTGGCGGCAGCGAACGTGACGAGCGCATCCGGATCTGCGGTATTGCCCAGCGTATGCGCGATGAAAACGGCCTTGGTCTTTTTCGAGGCCGCGGCAGGCAGCATCGCAGTATCGATGTTGTAATCGCCAAGTCTCACATCCACGAATACCGGTACCAGGCCGTTCTGGACTATCGGATTAAGCGTGGTCGGAAAACCGCAGGCAGTAGTGATCACCTCGTCACCCGGTTTCATCCTGCGCTTTTTCAGATACGGCGAAGTAAGCGCCGAGACCGCCAACAGATTAGCCGAGGAGCCGGAATTGCATACCAGGCAGAATTTCCTGTTCAAAAGGCCGGAAAATCTTTTCTCGAAAGACTCGGTGAACCTGCCCGAGGTCAGCCAGAAATCAAGGCTGGCGTCAACGAGTTTGACCAGCTCCCGTTCATCAAAGACGCGGCCGGCATACGGGATATAGGTCCTGCCGGGGACAAATCCCTTTACGCGCAGGCGTGCGGCGTAATAATCTTTTACCTTGTTCAGTATGGAAGAGCGCAATTTATCCATTACATTCCTTCTTGAACGCCGCAAGGCCCTCGCGGACCCCCATAATCGGGATAGCAACGGCAGCGCGTACCTTATCGGTCTTTAAGCCGGCCTTGAGCGGCCGACCGGCCTTCTGGTGCAGCTCGGCGGTGAGCACGGGTTTGACCAGGCGGGGATCCAGGCCGAATTCCCTGCACACTGCCAGAGAAAAAGCGTAGCGGTCCATGAGATCGCTTCCGGCGACATTATAAATCCCGCGCCTGTCGTGCGC
>JAQTMD010000077.1:0-1469 GCA_028714595.1 Candidatus Omnitrophota bacterium | reverse complement strand
CCCGGCAAGATTACCGGCATACGTCGGCGTGCCCACCTGATCGGAGGGCACCCTGATCTCTTTGCCTTCCCCCAGCGTCGATACCAGCCGGTAACAGAAGTTCTTGCGCGCTTTTTCACAGCCGAAGACCACGGTCGTCCGGATGATCAGGTAATCCTCGAGCGTCGAAGCGACGGCGGTTTCCGCTGCAAGCTTCTGTCTGCCGTATTCGCAGATCGGGCCGGGGCAGTCTGTTTCCGAGTACGGGCCGTCCGTGCCGTCAAAGACATAGTCGCTGGAGAAGAAAACGAGTTTTGCCCGCTGACGCGCACAGGCATCGACGACGTTTTTCGTCCCCTGAACGTTTATCCGGGAAGATTCCTCCGGATGCGACTCGCAGTAATCGACATTGGTCAATGCGGCGCTCAAGAAGACGGTCTTCGGCGAAACCTGTTTAAAGAGCGGCTCCAGCGAGGCAGGGTCAGCAATGTCGACGGCAAAGCCCGGCTCCTTTTCCACTGCCGGGTAAAAGGTCCGGGCCATGGACGGCTCCCGCCTGGAAAGCACGGCATAGAGATTGCCGCCCACCAGGCCGGTGGTGGTGATCACCAGGGAACGGGCCGGACTAGACATGCTTGACGCCCCAGTCATACGGGATCCTGTCGGAAAACGGGTCGAGCCGCGTTATCTCATTCGGGTCATGGGGCAAGGTCGCGCAATTAGCCACCAGCGCCGGCTCAGTGCCCACTCCCTTAAAGCCGTTCCAGACCATGGCAGGCACGGTGATCAGGCAGTAGTTGTCTTCTCCGGTAAAGATCTCCTGGATCTGCCCTTTGGTGCGCGAGCCTTTGCGGTCGTCAAAGAGCACAAGCTTGATCGTGCCGCGGATAACGGCGTAGTTGAGCGTCATCTGTTTGTGCAGGTGCCAGCCCTTGACCACGCCCGGATAGACCATGGAAAAATAGATCTCGCCGAACTTCTCAAAATGCTCGTCGTCGCAGCGCAGCATGTGCATGATCATGCCCCGTTCGTCGGGAATTTTTTTGAGCGGATGGATTGCCACACCGTGTATCATCGCGACCTCCCGAACTGTGTCCTGTACCAGTCGACAGTCTCCTCTAAAGCTTCGTCAAAAGAATAGCGCGGCTTCCAGCCCAGAAGCCGGCGGGCTTTTTCTGATGAAAGGAATTGCTCTTTGATCTCGTATTTTGCCTTGTTCAACACCGCATAATTCGGTCGTGCATTGGCGGCAGCATAGATCTTTTTGACCACGGCAAGCACAGTCATCGGATTTTCATCGCTGAAATTAAATGCCTCTCCGCGTAACCGGCGCTGCAGCATGCGCTCGGCCAGAATGATATACGCGCGTGCTATATCCTTGACATAGACGTAATCGCGCACAAATTTCCCGTCGCTGCGGATATACAGCTTTTTCCCCGTGACCGCGCAACGCAGCGCATCGGGTATCAGGCGCGAAAAATTAAAATCTC
>JAQTMD010000076.1 GCA_028714595.1 Candidatus Omnitrophota bacterium | reverse complement strand
CAAGGGATATTTCGGAGGACGCGCTGACCGTGGCGGGCGCCAACGCCGGGAGGCTCGGCGCAGCCGGGCGCGTCGAGTTTGTATGTTGCGACCTCTTTCCGCCCGACGCGGAAAAATTCGACCTTATCGTGAGCAATCCGCCGTATGTAAAAAGCACGGATATCGCAGAGTTGCAGCCGGAAGTAAGGCGCGAGCCGCGCCCGGCGCTCGACGGCGGCCCTGACGGCCTGGACGCGTTTCGCAGGATCATCCCCGGCGCCGGCAAGGCATTGAACGCAATCGGTTGCCTGATGCTCGAGATAGGTTATGACCAGCGCGCCGATGTTACGCGGCTGATCGAAAAAACAGAGTTTTTTAACGTGGAAGACGTTGTAAAGGATTATAATGGTATTGACCGGGTCCTCGTGGCCCGAAGGCGGGAAGAATAATGGATAAGCTGGTCATCGAGGGCGGGGTACGGCTCAAAGGGGAAGTCGAGATATCGGGCTCTAAGAACGCGCTCTTGCCTATCCTGGCGGCGACGCTGCTGACGGACGAGCCGTGCGTCGTCAGGCACTGTCCGTCGCTGCGGGATACCAATACCATGCTGAAGATCCTGCGCGTCCTGGGCAAGGCCGCGGATTTCGATAAAGGCGTGATCACGGCCGCCGCCAACGGCGTGACCAATCACGTCGCGGACTACAAGCTGGTCTCGACCATGCGCGCGTCGTTCTGCGTGCTGGGGCCGCTTCTGGCAAAGCATAAAGAGGCAAAGGTGTCGCTCCCCGGCGGCTGCATCATCGGCGTGCGGCCGGTGGACCTGCATCTCAAAGGGCTCCGGGCGCTGGGGTCAGAGATCAGCGTCGAAGGAGGCTACTGCATCGCCAGGACCAGGGGTTTGCGCGGGGCGCATATGTACCTCGGCGGAGAATACGGCTCGTCGGTGCTTGCCACGGACAACGTGATGATGGCCGCGGCCCTGGCAAAGGGGACGACTATCATCGAGTCTGCGGCATGCGAGCCTGAAGTGGCGGACCTGGCGGAGTGCCTGATCAAGATGGGCGCAAAGATCAAGGGCCACGGCACGCCTACCATAGAGATCGAGGGCGTCAAGCGCCTCAAGGGTTTCGACCATACGGTGATCCCGGACCGCATCGAGGCAGGGACGTTCATGATAGCCTCGCTTATCACCCGCGGAGACATTTTGATCAAGAACGTGAATCCCCGGCACTTGATGTCGGTGATAGACAAGCTGCAGGAGGCAGGGGTCCAGATTAGAATGAGCGGCTCGTCCATGCGGGTCAGCATCAAGTCGCATATCCGGCCGATCAACGTCACCACGCTGCCGTACCCGGGCTTTCCGACGGATATGCAGGCGCAGGTCATGGCGCTCATGTGTATCACGCCCGGCATCAGCGTGATCACGGAAAAGATATATCCGGACCGCTTCATGCACGTGGCTGAGCTTAACCGCATGGGGGCGCACATACAGCGCGAGGGGCCGCACGCCATAGTCGAAGGCGTCAAGCAGCTTTCCGGGGCGCCGGTGATGGCGTCTGATTTGCGCGCCTCGGCGGGCCTGGTCCTGGCTGGACTGGTGGCAAAAGGCACGACCAGCGTATCGAGGATCTATCACCTGGAGCGCGGTTACGAGAACATGGAACGCAAGCTCGCGGGCCTGGGCGCCAAGATCAGGCGCGAGAAGGAGTAGCGGGCGGCCCGGTTGTTTCGCCGCACCGCTCGGATTTCCCCGGCGAGGAAATCCTCGCTCGGGTGATTTTTCTCGCTCTCGCCTGCCCTGCATACTCGCGGGCGAACCATGCCCGCTCGAAAAATCAACGTGCGGCTCAATCAACCAGGCCGTACGCCGGAATTGAACGCTCGAGCATTCCTGGAGTGAGTGTATGATCGTACTTATCGACAATTATGATTCGTTCACGTATAACCTGGTGCAGTATCTGGGGGAGCTGGGGGCGCACGTGAAAGTCTTTCGCAACGACAAGGTGACGGTCAAGGCGATCGCGGACCTTAAGCCCGAACGCATCGTCATCTCGCCCGGGCCGGGCGGCCCGCAGGACGCAGGCATCTCCTGCGACGTGATCCGTGAGTTCTGCGGTACCATGCCGATCCTGGGCGTCTGCCTCGGACACCAGTGCATCGGAGCGGCCTTCGGCGGAACGATCGTGCGCGCGCGCAAATTGATGCACGGCAAGACTTCGGACATCTATCACGACGGCACCGGGATATTCCGGGGACTTGACAACCCGTTGAGCGCCACGCGCTACCACTCGCTGGTGGTGGAGAGAAAAAGCCTTCCGCAGGCGCTGCGCATCACTGCCCGGACAAGCGATAACGAGATCATGGGGCTCTGCCACCGGAAGTTCGCGGTGTGGGGTGTACAGTTCCACCCGGAATCGATCATGACCTCAGACGGTAAAAAACTGCTTTCCAATTTCTTAGGCCTATGATAACCGAAGCTGCGGAAAAACTCGCACAGAAGCAGGACCTGACATCCGACGAGATGCAGACGGTCATGGAAGAGATCATGACCGGACAGACGGACACCGCGCAGGTCGTGGAGTTCCTCGAACGCCTGAGCGCGAAGGGCGAGACCGTCGACGAGATCACGGCTGCGGCCCGGGTGATGTGCGCGCATTCGGTGAAAATATCGGCGGCGCGCGACGTCATCGTGGACACCTGCGGTACGGGCGGCGACTGCAAGGGGACGTTCAACGTCTCGACTGCGGCGGCGTTCGTGATCGCCGGCTGCGGCGTCACCGTTGCCAAGCACGGCAACCGTTCGGTCTCTTCGCCGTGCGGCAGCGCGGACATCCTGGAGGCGGTCGGCGTCAAGATCGCCCTGCCGAAGGAAAAGATAGAGCGCTGCCTTGACCAGATCGGGATCGCGTTCCTTTTTGCGCCCGGCCTGCACCCGGCGATGAAGCATGCCATGCCGGCGAGAAAACAGATCGGGAAACGCACGGTGTTCAACATCCTGGGCCCGCTGTGCAACCCGGCAAAGGCCACGCACCAGCTGATCGGGGTCTTTACCCCCGCGCTGACGCAGGTGATCGCGCAGGTGGCGGGGAACCTGGGGTCGAAACGCGCCATGGTCGTGCACGGCAAGGACGGGCTCGATGAGATCACGACGACGGATGCGACCTTCGTATCCGAATTCGCCGGGGGGACGGTCTCTACGTACGAGATCGCGCCGGAAGATTTCGGCCTGCGCAGGGCCGACCCCGTCGATCTTCTGGGCGGCGACGTCGACGACAACATACAGATACTGCTCGAGGTGTTAAACGGCAAGACCGGTTTTTACCGGGATATCACGGCGCTCAATGCCGCAGCGGCCCTGTACGTCGCGGAAAAGGCGCGCGACATCAGGGAAGGCATCGAGGCAGCCCTTGAGTCCATCGATTCCGGCAAGGCGTTGAAGAAACTGGCGCTGTTAAAACAGATGTCCAATGAAAAAGACTGATACCTTAAAAGAGATCACGGCAAAGAAGCGGGAGCGGCTGGCGTCGGCCAAGCTCGCCGTGCCCGAAGAGCAGCTCAAAAGCGCTATCGCGGGCCTTGCCCCGGCCAGGCCGTTCCTGGAAGCGATATCGAAACCCAAGAGCATCGCCCTGATAGCCGAGCTCAAAAGGAATTCTCCCTCGGCAGGCCGGCTGCGCGCAGACCTTGATCCGCCGGCACTGGCGGCGCAGTACCAGGAGGCAGGCGTGCAGGCAATCTCGGTCCTGACCGAAGAGGATTTTTTCGGCGGCTCGCTGGCCGACCTCGCTGCCGTCAAAAACAGCGTGGTCGTGCCGGTGCTGCGCAAAGACTTCATCCTCGAGCCGTACCAGATCCTGGAATCGCGGGCAGCAGGCGCGGACGCGGTCCTGTTGATCTCGGATATCCTGACCAAGGACCAGCTGGCAGAGTTCATCACGCTCTCGGACATTTTGGGCATGGACTGCCTGGTCGAGGCGCACGATGAGAAAGAATTGAAAAAACTGCTCTCGCTCAAAGTCGCGCCGCCCGAGGCCGCTGTTGCGCCCGGTGCGCCGGTCCCTTCCGCGAAAGCGAAAAAGAGAAAACAGATCGATTTTGCGCTCGGCATCAACAACCGCGATTTGCACACCCTGGAAGTGGACCCCAGGACCACGGAAAAGCTCTACCCGCTTGTTCCGAAAGACCGGACCGTGGTCGTGGAAAGCGGGATCAAGACGTACCAGGATGTCCTGTTCCTGAAGATCCTGGGGGCCAATGCCGTCCTGGTCGGAGAGTCGATCCTCAAAGAGGGCGACGTCAAGACCGCGATCCAGGAACTCATGGGCTGGTGAGGCGAAGCCGAAATGGTCAAGGTAAAGATATGCGGCATCACGAACCTCCCGGACGCGCAGGCCGCCGTGGGCGCGGGCTGCGATGCCCTGGGGTTTGTTTTCTACAAAAAAAGCCCGCGCTACATCGAGCCGCGCAGGGCAGCGGAGATCATCCGGGGCCTGCCGAAACAGGTGGTCAAGATCGGCGTGTTCGTGAACGCCTCCGAGCGTTTCATCAGAAAGACCGCACGGCTCTGCAGGCTGGACATGCTGCAGTTCCACGGCGAAGAATCCCCGGCGTTCTGCCGCAGGTTCCGCGGTTTCAAGGTGATCAAGGGATTCCGCGTCAAGGACGGGATCGATATCCGCGGGTGCCTGCGCTACCGGGTCTTCGCGTATCTTTTTGACGCTTTTTCAAGCCGCGCGTACGGCGGGACCGGAAGGACGCTGCGCTGGTCGTTCGTGGCACGCGACCTTGCCGGGGTGAAGACGACAATATTCCTTTCGGGCGGGTTGGACGAGCGCAACGTCGCGCGGGCCATCCGCTGCATACGACCCGCATGGGTAGACGCCTCGAGCTGCCTGGAAAAGGCGCCCGGGGAAAAAGACCATGCCAGAATACGAGGGTTCGTCAGGAAGGCAAAACGCCGGGCACGATAACAAGGAGGAGCAAACATGACAGGGCTGCGCATAAAGGTCATGACACTGGCACTTATGATGGTCGCATCGGCAGCAGGCACGCCGGTTTTTGCGGCGTCCCTCAAGGTCTTCAAGCACAACCAGTTGAAATACAGCGTCTCCTACCCGGCTGATTTCCTCCTCAAGCAGCTGGGAAGCGGCGTGAGTTTCAGCTCGCCGGATACCGATAAAAAATTCGGGTTTGCGCCCAGCGTCAACATTGTCTCGCAGAAGTTCGGCTCCGCGGTGCCTGCGCTCGCGGACTTCTACAAGAAGGCAAAAGAGCCGCTCGTCGAGCGAAAGCCGCCGGTCAAGATCATCGAAGAGAAAAAAGACAAGGTGGCCGGCATCGATTCGCAGCGGCTGGTCTATGCAAGCAAGGAAAAGAAAGCGAATTTTAAATTTCTGCAGCAGATATTCATCCGCAAGGGCCGGGCGTACGTGATCACCTATACGGCGCTCGCCGAACAGTATGACCGGTACCTGCCGGCGGCGAAGGCGATCATCAGGTCATTCGAGTTCAACGACTGAATCCAACTGCAACGAAAGGAATAAAGGTAAAATGACACTTTCAGGCCTGGACATCTACAAGCTTCTTCCCAAGACAAACTGTAAAGACTGCGGTTTTCCCACCTGCCTTGCCTTTGCGATGCAGCTGGCGAAAAAAGCGGTGAGCATCGATAAGTGCCCGCACGTGAGCCCCGCGGTCAAGGCGCAGCTTGAAGCTGCGTCGGCGCCGCCGATACGGCAGGTGAGCCTCGGCAGCGAAGACGCCGCCGTAATCGCCGGCAACGAGACCGTGCTCTTCCGCCACGAGGAAAAATTCCGCAACCCGACCGGCATCGGCTTTATCATCGACGACAGCGAAAGCGACGAGGCAATAGAAAAAAAGGTCAAGCGGATCAACGCGCTGGTGTTCGAGCGCATCGGCCAGACGCTCGGCGCCGGCCTTATCGCCGTGCGGCAGACCAGGGACGCACAGCGTTTTTGCGCGGCGGTGAAGCTGGTCGCCGTAAAGACAAAGCTTGCCCCGGTGCTTATGACGGGCGATGCCGCCGCGGCCACAGAGGCGCTCGCGCTTCTGAAAGGACGCAGGCCGCTGGTCTGGGGCGTCAATCTCTCCAATGCCGCGGCAATGGCAGGACCGGCAAAAGAGCACGGCGCTGCGCTGGCAGTCTGCGGCAAAGACCTGGAGGAACTGAGCGCCTGTACCCAGGAATTGAACAGGCTGGGCGTGCAGGACATCGTGCTTGACGTCGCGGCAGGCGGGGAGCGCGGGCGGATCTGGGAACTGACGCAGATACGAAGGCTGGCTTTGAAAAAATCAGTGCGCAGCCTGGGATATCCCACGATCGCGGTGGTGGACCGCACGGACCCGTACGAGGAAAGCCTTGAGGCAGCCACGTATATTTTGAAATACGGTTCCATCGTGCTGCTGCGGGGGACCGAGCCCTGGCAGGCGCTCTCGCTTTTGACGCTGCGCCAGAACATCTTCACCGACCCGCAGAAGCCGCTGCAGATCGAGCCGAACGTCTACCCCATCGGCCAGGCCGGCAAAGACTCGCCGGTCCTGGTGACCACGAATTTTTCCCTTTCGTATTATACGGTGGTGGGAGAGGTGGAGGCCAGCAAGGTGCCCTCGTATGTCATCAGCGTGGACACCGAAGGCATGTCGGTTTTGACGGCCTGGGCAGCGGAGAAGTTCACGCCGGAGAAGATCAGCGAGTCGCTGGCGAAATTTTCCGTCGGGGAGCTGGTCAAGCAGAAGCGGCTGATCATCCCCGGCTACGTCGCGGTGATGAGCGGCGACCTCGAGGAGCAGTCGGGCTGGAAAATCGTCGTCGGGCCGAAAGAGGCTGCCGGCATCCCGTCGTTCCTTAAAAATTTGCAGTGACAGATTTTGTGCGTGCCGAGGTTAGTCCTGCGCGCACCGTTAGTGGTGTGCTCGGACTAAACCTCGTCACGCTCAAAATGCGACAGTGAATTTTTTAAATACGCGACATAGCTTGTGTAGTTTTGCCGGAGCGGTTCGTCCGGCAACGTTGCAGGGTTTGAGCGTGCAATCAGAACTTTTTCGGCACCGCGCCGGGCACGGAGCGCACAAGGATTTACGCCGAACGCAAGCCGGCGCGGGAGAGAGGCTTACAGAGCGAGAGTGAGGCGTAAACCGTAGTGCGCGGCGAAAAAGTTCGCACGCGAGAACCCGGAAACGTTGACGGACAAAATGTCCC
>JAQTMD010000075.1 GCA_028714595.1 Candidatus Omnitrophota bacterium | reverse complement strand
GATCGGGTGACCGTGGACGATAGGTGCGGAGCCTTCCGCCTGGAAACCAAGCATTTTCGGCAAGGACGCGATTTTGCTTTGAGCTTTGTATTCCTTGTACCCTTTCCAGTACGCGGTGATGTTGCCGGCGTTTCCGACGGGGATACAGTGAAAATCCGGCGCCTTCCCCAGCTCGTCGCAGATCTCGAAACTGCCGGTTTTCTGACCTTCGATCCGGTAGGGATTGAGCGAATTTACCAGGGTGATCGGATGAGACGCCGTGATCTCTTTGACCAGGTTCAGGGCATCGTCAAAATTGCCGTCAACGGCGAGCACGAGAGCCCCGTGGATCATTGCCTGGCTGAGCTTGCCGAGGGCGATGTGGCCGTTGGGGATCAGGACGATGCACGTGGCCCCGGCGCGCGCGGCATAGGCAGCGGCAGAAGCAGAGGTATTGCCGGTTGATGCGCACATCACCGATTTTGAGCCTTCCTCCAGCGCCTTGGAAATGGCCATGGTCATGCCCCGGTCCTTAAAGGAACCGGTTGGATTGGCGCCCTCGATTTTGAGGTACACGCTGAAGCCTTTTCCGACCAGAGCGCTTAAATCGCAAGAGTAAACCAGCGGGGTATTGCCTTCATTGAGCGTCACGACCGGTGTCTTGTCGGTGACCGGCAGGTATTTCCGGTACTTATTGATTATGCCTTTTCCGGCAACCCGGCTCATGGTTTTGTGGTTTCCTGACATGGTGACTCCGGTTCGTTACTGCGGCGGCTCAAAATCTTCGATGCGGATCGCCACTGATTTCTCTTTGATTATGTTCAACCGGTCGATGATTCCAAGGGCGGTGCGCAGATTCTTTTCTTTTGCTTCATGGATGACCATGACGATTGGAACGGATTTCGCCTTGTGACGCTCTTTCTGGGTCACGGAGGCGATGCTGATGCCGAAGCGCGCAAGCACGCCGGAGACCCGCGCCAGGACGCCGGGTTTGTCCAGGGCGGTAAATCGGATGTAATACCTGCTTTCGAATTCGTCGATCTTGCGCAGCCGCTTGATCGCGGAGTCCTGGATCGTGTGCAGTGTCGGACGGAACATGCCGGCCTTGATATCCTGGGTCAGATCGATCAGGTCGGAGACGACCGCGGAAGCGGCGCACAGCTGTCCTGCGCCGGGTCCGTAAAAGAGCAGGTTCCCGGCCAGGTCGGACGAGACATAGATGGCATTGTTGACGCCGTGCACCGAGGCAAGCAGATGGGAATGGCGCAGCAGCGTCGGGTGCACGCGCACCTCGAGGGAGTCCTGCTCGCGTTTGGCGACGGCGAGAAGCTTGATGGCGAGCCCGAGCTCCTTGGCATAATTGATATCGGCAAGCGAGACCGACGAGATCCCTTCGCGGTACACGTCTTCCATGTCCACGAATTTTCCGAAGCACAAGTAGGACAAAAGGACCAGTTTATGCGCGGAATCGATGCCTTCGACGTCGAAGGTGGGGTCTTTTTCCGCGAACCCCTTTATTTTTGCGTCCCGCAGGGCATCCGTAAAGGAACAGTTGTGCTCGGACATCTGCGAGAGCACGTAGTTCGAGGTGCCGTTGACGATGCCGAAAATGCTGTTGAACTTGTTGGCGACCAGTCCTTCGCGCAGCGATTTGATGATCGGGATGCCCGCCCCGACCGATGCCTCGAAGTAGATGTTCTTGTTGCAGTCGCGGGCCTGCGCAAAGACCTCTTTGCCGTATTGGGCAAGGAGCGCTTTGTTGGCCGTGACCACGTGTTTGCCTTTTTTGAGGGCCTCCAGGATGAACTCTTTGGCGGGGTGTATGCCGCCGATCAACTCGACGATGATGTCGATCTGCGGATCGTCGAGCACGTCGCGGGCGTTCCGGGTCAACACCCCTTTATCGACGGAGACGCCGCGTTTTGAGGACAGGTCGATATCGCAGATCGATTTCACGTCGATCGAGCTCCCGATCTTTTCCGTCAGCATGCCTTTGCGCTCGCGCAGGATCCGCACGACGCCGGAACCGACATTCCCGAACCCTATCAATCCCACGGTAATCCGTTTCATGTCAGGCCCCTTATGTTTGGCTGCTGTAATATTCGACCGTCTTGTTGAGTATCGAACGGTGGTTCTCGTCGACCGCCAGGAATTGGAGCCGCGTGTCATAGATGAGGTCTTTGGTTATCTCGACGGAGTCGACGACTCTGCCCATCATCATGATGGGATTCCGTTCAAAGGGCAACCTGATCTCGACGGCGAGCGTCGTCCCCCGCTCAAACCGTCTGTTCGTCGTCAAGAGCATTCCGCCCAGACACAGGTTTTTTGTCTGCGTGATGTCGATGTTGTCCGCCTCATCGAGGATTCGGTAGGAAACGATGAATCTGCCCTTGATCCGAGAGCTCTTGCGTCGTTCCGGACCAGCGTAGGTCATAGCACACCCCTTTCTTTGATCAAAAGCCACGCGATATATTCTCGAAGCAGCCGCCTGGTGCGGTCGTCCATCGGGTCAAACTCGATCCGTATGAGTGCCGTACTGCGTTCCAGCAGCGTCTGAGCGATAATCCGTGCCCCGCAGGTCAGGGTGCGGGCCGGTCGTATCGGCACGCGGATCCGCACTGTCAGTTTTCCGGTACGCCCGGGCAGCGGGCGGGATACCATGCACATCCCTGTCTCGCTGATATCGCAAAGCCAGCCCGCGGCCCAGGAGGGCGTTCGGCGGCTTGAGACCGAATATTCGACGTCCAGCGGTTTACGTACCCGGACGGTTCTGCGGCGGTCTTCTCGTTTCTTATTTTTCACCGGCGTTCCTGATCACCCATGCCACGTACTCATGGAACAGGGTTTTCGTGTCCTCGTCCAGGTCCTTGAACTCGATGCGCGTCAGGAATGCAGTGCCTGTGCCGGCGTCGCTTGAGCCGACCACCCTGCCGGTGACCTGCGTCAATGCAAAGGGCCTCGACGGTACCTTGAGACGCAGGATGAGGGTGTCGCCGGGGTTGAACGATTTGCCGGTCAAAAGGCTCACCCCTGTCTCGCTGATGTCTTTCACCGTCGATATGTCCCATTGCGCGGGCTCCGTACCGACGGTAAAACCGTACTGGATGAACAAGCTTGATTTGATGCGTACAGCCTTCCTCTTCTCTTCCGGCATAGGATGCCTCTCGTCAAGAGGTTGCGTATCGTTCGTCCAAGCTGCGGTATTTGGTCGGGGCGGACAGACTTGAACTGTCGACCTCTTGAACCCCATTCAAGCGCTCTAAGCCAAACTGAGCCACGCCCCGGAATCTATATTTCAAATAAACGATTATTCTTCTCTTTTTGCCCTGGTCATAAGAGCGCTGACCGCTGCCAGGGGCGACTTGCCCCGGTAAAGAACGGCATATACCTGTTCGGTGATGGGCAGTTCAATGTTTGACCTTTTGCCGAGCATAAAGGCGCTCTGTGCAGTCGGCACTCCTTCGGCGACCATCTGCATGCGTTTTCTGACCTGCGCGAGGGTTTTCCCTTTCGCGATCTGTTCGCCGACGGACCTGTTGCGGCTCCAGGCGCTGAAACACGTGGTTACCAGGTCGCCGAGCCCGCTGATGCCGCTGAAAGTCTTTGCCTCGGCACCAAGGGCCGAGCCCAGCCGGGCCATCTCTGCCAAGCCCCGGGACACCAGGGCTGCTTTCGCGTTTGTTCCGAAGCCTAAGCCGTCGGAGATACCGCAGGCGATGGCGATGACGTTCTTTAAACTGCCCCCCAGTTCTACGCCTGTCACGTCGTTCGAGGTGTAGATCCTGAACCGTTCGTTCATAAAGATATCCTGGAGCGCGGTTGCGGTCTTTTTGCTGCGTGAAGCGATCACTGCGGTCGTCGGAAGTCCCGCGACTACTTCATGCACGATCGTCGGGCCCGAGAGGACTCCCAGGCGTATCGCACCCAGTTCTTCATGGATGACCTCGGACATGCGTTTGAGCGAGCCAAGCTCGATCCCCTTGACGACGCTTGCATAGTAAGCCCGGCGCGGGAACGCAGTCTTTTTGAACCGCCGCAGCACCTGACGCAGGTATTCCGAAGGGACGGCGAGCACGATCACGTCGCTTGCGGCAGCCGCTGCGATATCGTCGGTGATCCGGATCCGGCGCGGGATGGTCACCCCGGGCAAAAATTTCGGGTTGCGGCGTTTTGTGTCGAGATACCGTGCGTAAGCGCTAAAGGCGCTCCACAGGGTTACCGGAAACCCTGTGCGGTCAAGGAGGAGCGCCAGCGTCGTGCCCCATCCTCCGTCGCCGAGCACGAATATCCTAAGCTTTTTTACCATCATCTTTTTCGGGCCCAAGCAGGGACGTCTTTGAGCGGATCTCGCTCGAGCTCTTTTCGTGACGGGTAATGAATTTCACGCCGATATCAAACGATCTATGAGCGGTCTGTTCGATCCGGACTACTTTGCCGATGATGCCGTGCTGGTAGATAAGGCTGTCATGCTCTATCTCCGAGCAGACCGACAGGACGCTTTTATCAAAAGAAAGCCACAGGATGTCGTTGACAGTGACGCGTTCATTGATCGTGCAGCGCAGGCCCGCCTGGCTGACGTCGACGGTATAACCTTCGAGCAGCATGGAAAGCGTCTCTGGTTTACAGATTTTGTACGCGATCGGGGCAGAATGCTCCAGCCTTACGAATTCCCTGCGCTCCGGCCCCGGGTACGATCCTTCCATAGGTCTCTTTAGTGTATGACGAGGTCAAGTTTATTGGTACGTAGTTTTGCCAGCTCCCAGCTGTAGTCGTAGAGGTGAAGTCCTTTGCTTACGGCGATGATCTCGCCGTCTCCGACGCCGATCTCGTCGGCCATGTATTTTTTTACCAGCTGCAGCCCGCCGAGGTTCGAAGGGAACCCTCCCCACAGGTCCCAGGAGCGGAAATACAGGATAAAATGCAGTTTGCCGTAGCGCACCCGGGTGTCGATGATGCGCAGGCACGGCGGGTCCTCCAGCTTCAGGTCCGACGGCATGCCGATCTCCATGGTCGCCTGATTGGTGCCGTGTCCTTTTTCCTTGTACATTTTGATGACTTCCTCGACCTGGTTGCAATCGAGCGGTATCTCTTTGACCATTTCTGTGCCGTTAACCTTTTCTTTAATGCGCGCCTTGGGCTCTACCAGCCGTTCACCGTAGGTGTAATCTTCGGTATCGGTTTTCTGCCCCGTTAAAAGGTAACTCAGGTAGCCGTTTATATAGTCCATGTCCGTCGGCGCAGGGATACTCATCCCTTCGGGGATGATGGGGATGATCTGGTGCGCGGGGTTCTTGACCCGCACCGTGACAAAATCGAACTCCAGCCGTTTCTGTCCCTGGTAGCTGCCGCGGGTGATGGTATAGACGTGGCCTTTTCCCAGGATCGCGGCCAGGCACTGGAACCAGGCGTCGTCGAGATCAAAGGCGTCGATAAAGACAGGTTCAAGGAAATTTCGTTCTGCCATAGTCTTGTTTCTGGAGCGGGAGACCGGAATCGAACCGGCATATATAGCTTGGAAGGCTATTGTTCTACCATTGAACTACTCCCGCATACTTAAAAGAGCCTTCCGATATAAAATGGTGGGCAGGAAAGGATTCGAACCCTTGAAGCGCGTAGCGCAACAGATTTCAAGTGCCCTCAAGTTACCTTGAGGCTTGGACTATCTCATCATCCTTCTATCGAAGGACGGCGGGCGCTTAGTCTCTGCACCTTCCTCTTTCGAGGCTTGGCTCAGGATTGCCCCGAATGTATCGGGGTTCCCCTGAATTCACCCGCTTTTCCACATGACATTACTGTCATGCGCTGCATTGTTAATACAGTCTGTCCCCTTTAGCCACTTGGGTACCTGCCCAGCAATATATTCATCAAGCCACTGCTGTATTAAAAAGAGCAATTTCTTATCATTATAGCGAATATGAACTAAACCATGCAGCAATTTTCTTTTTGTTATGTTAAGATTCCCTTTCCGAATGTATGGTTTAGTAAATTGAGTAATGGGAATTTGAGTTGTTTCATTCCAAAACTTCTTAAGGGCGTCGATATTCTGATAGTCGTATGCGTAAAGATAAATGCGAAGCCTTTCTTCTTTCACGCCGCAAATTTTTCTCAAGAAAAGTAAGAATAGCTTAATCATTTCCGGATTGCTGTTAGTGAAATCGACCGTATTCCCTTGGAAAGTGCCTTCAGCCCAATAAAGCATGTAACCTGCAATTTTCAGAAGTTCATCTTGATGAGAGAGAAATGATTTTGGTCTAAATTGTGGTTTGTTTTTGTTGCTTATCGAGCCAGCCAAAGAAAAATCCCTCCTTTTTAAAGAAAATTTATTCATGGTTTTGTAGACATCCCAGAAAGATAAACCGAGACGTCTAGAAACTTCGTTCACTGAATAATTTTCTTGGTAATAAAGGCGCTCTATCAAATCTGGATTTATGAAGAGAGTTTTAACCTTCTGCATTTTTTATTTAAGCCGGCTAGAGGAATCGAACCCCCGACCCGCTGTTTACAAAACAGCTGCTCTACCGACTGAGCTAAGCCGGCACAATATCTTTAGAACACTTCTTGATCGCCGACGGTATGCTGGCGATGATGTCGCCGGCAGTCATGCTTAACTGCGTCTTCTTTCGTGCAGCGATATCTCCCGCGACCCCATGAAGATACGCGCCGTATTTCGCTGCGTCATATGCATCCAGGCCCTGTGCCATAAAAGCGGCGATTATCCCCGTTAACACGTCGCCGCTTCCGCCTTTTGCCATGCCGGGATTTCCGGTTTTATTCACATACAACGGCTTTTTGCGCCCGGCAACCAGCGTCCCAAAGCCTTTCAAAACAAGAATTATATTATACCTATTCGCAAAATCTTTGGCAATCTTTTTTCTGTTTTTTTGCACTGCTTGAACCGTCGAGCCGAGCAGCCTGGCCATTTCACCCGGATGGGGAGTTAAGACCCTGTCGCCTTTGCCCTTACTGAGGATCTTGAGATGGCCGGCAAGCGCGTTCAAACCGTCCGCATCGATCACTTTCCGGCAGCTGCAGGTTCCAATAACCTTGCGGATCAGGCCCTGAGTCTGTTTTTGTCCGGTAAGTCCGGGCCCGATGGCCAGGACGTCGGCCCTTTTACAGAAAGCTGCGATTTGTCTGAACGCAACGACGGCAAGCGTCCCCTCGGAAGTATCGGCAAGCGGCAAGAGCATCGCTTCCCTGGGTTTTATTTTTATAAACGCCG
>JAQTMD010000074.1 GCA_028714595.1 Candidatus Omnitrophota bacterium | reverse complement strand
AGTACAGCGCCGCGCTCGGAGCGCAGTTCCAGGACGAGCAGGGGACATTGAAACCGGTGATCATGGGCTGCTACGGCATCGGCGTATCGCGGCTTATCTCGACGGTAATCGAGCAGAACCACGACGACAACGGCATCATCTGGCCCCGGGAAGTCGCGCCGTTTACGGTGCTGGTCATGCCGCTGGATGTTACCAACTCCGTTATCATGGAAAAGGCCACGGGGCTGTATGGCCGGCTTACGAAGGCAGGGATCCGGGTGCTGCTGGATGACCGCGACGAACGCGCAGGCGTCAAGTTCAAGGACGCAGACCTTATCGGCGTGCCGCTGCAGGTCGTCATCGGCAAGGAGGCGTTAAAGAGCGGCTCGCTTGAGTTGAAGGAAAGAAAGACGGGACAGAAGGCCGTCGATGCCGAAGAGACGGTGGTGGCGCGGATCACGGAGGGCGCTTGAATGGAAGACAAGGCGCTTGCCGGGCAGTTGGAGCAGCTGATCAGGGAATACCTGGAAGTCAAATGTCTGGACCTCGTGGAATTGATCGTCCGCAGACAGGGCAACCGCCTCGTGGTAGGCATCCTGGCAGACAAGCCCCTGGGCGGGATCACGCTCGGAGAATGCACGGACCTGAACCGCGGCATCGGCAGCCTCCTCGAGGAACGGGAGATCATGCAGGGGCCGTATGTCCTGGAGGTGAGTTCTCCGGGGCTGGACCGGTGCCTGAAGACGAAACGGGATTTCAGCCGCTGCCTGAACCGCCAGGTAAAGTTCTTTCTCGCCGAGCCGATTAATGGTACAATGGAGCTTGCTGGATTGGTCCAGGAAGCCTTTGACGACGCCGTGGACATCCTCACCGAGCAGGGCATCATCCGGATTCCATACGCACGTGTCACCAAAGCAAAACAACTGATATAAGTACGAGGAGTGTATGAGCAGAGAATTAATCGCGATCATTGAACAGATAGAGCGGGAAAAGGGCATCAAGAAGGACGTCCTGGTCAAGGCGGTGGAGAGCGCGCTATTGAGCGCGGTCAAGCGCGTCATCGACGCCAAGCCCAACGAGAATCTCGACGTCAAGCTTGACCCCGAGACCGGCGATATCAAGGCGTTCCGCAACAACGAAGAGATCACCAACGTGGATTTCGGCCGCATCGCCGCGTCGGCGGCGCGGCAGGTCATCATCCAGAAGATACGCGAGGCGGAAAAGGACGTGGTCTTCGGCGAGTTCCAGGGAAAGACCGGGGAGATCGTCTCGGGGACCGTGTACCGGTTCGAAAAGGGCAATATCATCATCGACCTGCTGGGCAAGGCCGAGGGGCTCCTGCCCAAAAGCGAACAGATCCCGAAAGAAGAGACCAGGCAGGGCCAGCGCCTGCGCGCCATGATCCTGGAGGTCAAGAAAGACAACCGCGGGCCGCAGATCATTTTGACCCGCAAGCACCAGAACCTGGTCAAGAAGCTCTTTGAGCTGGAGGTGCCGGAGATCTACGAGGGTATCGTCGAGATCAGGTCAATCTCCCGGCAGGCCGGCGAGCGCACCAAGATAGCGGTCTGGTCAAAGGACGAGAAAGTGGATTCAGTCGGCGCCTGCGTCGGCATGCGCGGCGGCAGGGTCAAGAACATCGTCAACGAACTTTCCGGAGAAAAGATCGATATCGTGCGCTACCACGACGATATCAGGGAATACATAAAGGCCTCGCTCCTGCCCGCCGAGGTCAGCGAGATACGCCTGAACAAGGACGCCAAGCGCGCCGAGGTCATCGTGGCGGACGACCAGCTGTCGCTTGCCATCGGAAAACACGGGCAGAACGTGCGCCTGGCGTCGAAACTGGTAGGCTGGGAGCTGGACGTGCGCACGCGCGCCATGGCCGAGGCGGCAGCCCAGGATGCAGCCAAGCAGGCAGCGGCCGCAACCGGCGAAGCGGGCGCAGAAGGCCAGGCACAGCCGCAAGAAGCTGCGGCCGGGGCCCCTGCCCAGGAGGCAGCGGGAAAGCCAAAAGCCAAAAGGGCAAAGAAACCGAAAGCAAAAAAGGAAAAGCCTGCGCCTCAAGAGGCCGCTGAAGAAGGGACAGAAGCGCAGAAGGCGCCGGGTATCGCAGACCTCGACGGCATCGGCGAAAAGACGCTCGGCGCCTTGAACGGCGCAGGGTTCAATACCGTCCGGGACATCGCCGCGGCGGACGTCGAAGCGCTGGTAAAGGTCAAGGGTATTGCCAAGGCCAAAGCCCAGAAACTCATCGCGCAGGCCAAAAAACTGTCAGGAGCATAGCGTACATCCATGGAAAAAGCGAAAAAAGAAAAAACCAAGCCGGCAATAAAAAAGGTTGAAAGTCCAGAAAAGCCGAAGAAGGCAGCCGCAAAAGCGCTCAAGCCGGTCAGGGCAAAAGCGCCTGCACCTGCCAGGCAGGCAGTGAAGGCAAAGGCCAAGACGCCCGAAGCCGCTGTCCCGAAACCCGCGCAGGCAGTAAAGAAAAAAGAAACGGTCAAGGCTGCGGTTGCGCCGATGCATCATCCTGCGCCCGCACCACCGGCCGCTGCCGTCGTCGAAAAAAAGCCCGTTCAGGCGAAGCCTGCGGCGCCGGTCCATGCTGCGCCGAAGGCAGCAACGCATCTTCCGCCGAAGGAAATACATAAAAAAGAAGCGCCGAAGCCGGCTGCGCCGGCGGCGAAGCCTGCAGCCGCGCCAACGGCAGCAGTTGCGCCGCAGCCCGTGCCCGCGCAGCCTGCGCCCAAGCCGCTCAAAGACCTGGTCCTTGAGCTGCCGGTCACCGTAAAAGACGTGAGCGTCAAACTGCAGGAAAAACCGTCGGTGCTCATCAAAACGCTGATGGGCATGCGGGTGATGGCAGGCATCAACCAGCCGTTGTCCGAAGAGGTCGTTGCCAAGATCCTGGAACGGTACGGCTACAGGCCCGTTGCCGCTCCCGACGAGGAAGATACCATGCTCGCAGATCACGCCAGGCCCGATGCAGCGGCGGACCTCAAGCACCGCTCGCCGATCGTGACCCTCATGGGCCATGTCGACCACGGCAAGACTTCTCTCCTGGATGCGATACGCAAGAGCAAAGTCGTCGATTCGGAATTCGGCGGCATCACCCAGCACATCGGCGCATACCGCGTAAAACTACCGAAAGGCGAGATCACGTTCCTGGATACGCCCGGCCATGAGGCGTTCACGGCAATGCGCGCCCGCGGGGCAAAGGCCACGGACATCGTGGTGATCGTGGTTGCTGCCGACGACGGCGTCATGCCGCAGACGCAGGAGGCCATCGACCATGCCAAGGCCGCCGGCGTGACCATCATCGTTGCCCTGAACAAGATCGACAAGCCGCAGGCAGACCCCGACCGGGTCAAGAAGCAGCTTTCGGGCCTGGGGCTTTTGTCCGAAGACTGGGGCGGCAAGACCATCATGGCGCCGGTATCGGCAAAGACCGGCCAGGGCATCGATCATCTGCTGGAAATGATCCTGCTGGAATCGGAAATGCTGGAATTGAAGGCTAATCCCCGGCGGCCGGCCAGGGGCGTCGTGCTCGAAGGAAAAATGGTCAAGAACAAAGGGCCGGTGTCCACGCTCCTGATCCAGAACGGCACGCTCCATTTGAACGAAAGCCTGATCGTTGGCCCGCTCTACGGCAAGATCCGCGCCATGTTCAATGACCGCGGCCAGAGCGTGACCGAGGCAGGCCCGTCTTCGCCCGTCGAGATCCTGGGCATCTCCGGCGTGCCCGAGGCAGGCGAGCAGTTCTTTGTGATCGGGGACGAGCGCCTGGCAAAGGAATTGGCGCTCAAACGCCAGGAAAAAACGCGCCTGAAACAGATGGAGCCGGTCAAGCGCCTGAACCTGGAAGGCCTCTATTCCCAGATCAAGGCAGGCAAGATCAAGGAGCTCAACATCGTGCTGAAGGCCGACGCGCAGGGCTCCATAGAAGCCATCAAGGAAGCGCTGAAAAAAATACCTTCAGACGAAGTCAAACTTGTCACCATCCACGAAGGCATCGGCAACATCAACGCCTCGGACGCGATCCTGGCGGTCGCCTCGGACGCCCTGGTGCTGGGTTTTAACGTGGTCACCGACGACCTGGCAAAGTCGATCATCGATAAAGAAGGCCTGGACGTACGCATCTACAACATCATCTACGAGCTCGTCAACGAGATCAGGGCCGCGCTGGAAGGGATGCTTGCGCCGAAACTGAAGAAGATATTCCTGGGCAGGGCCGAGGTCCGCAAGATTTTCAAGCTGTCCTCGGGGAATTTTGCCGGCTGTTACGTCTCGAAGGGAAAGATCATGCGCAACGCCCAGGTCACGCTGGTGCGTAACGGCTCGCCGGTCTTCGACGGGGAACTGAGCAGCTTAAAGCGGTTCAAGGATGACGTCCGGGAAGTGGAAGAAGGGTTTGAGTGCGGGATGGCGCTGAAAGGCTTCAACGACGTCATGGAAGGCGACACCATCGAGGCGTACACCATCCAGAAGATAGCGCGGACGTTCGAATAAGCAAGAATTTTACCGTATGACTCCCAAAAAAAGGATTTTGAGCGGCATGCGGCCCACCGGCAAACTCCACCTGGGCCACCTCGTCGGCACGCTGGACAACTGGATACGCCTGCAGGACGAATACGAATGCTACTACATGGTAGCCGACTGGCACGCGCTGATGGGCGAGTACGAAAAACCGCAGGAGATGTCCGAATACGCCGTCGACAACGTCATTGACTGGATCGCCTGCGGGATCGACCCTCAAAAAGCCACGCTCTTTGTCCAGTCCGAGGTACCGGCCCACCTGGACCTGTTCATGATCTTCTCGTGCTTTACCCCCCTCGGGTGGCTGGAACGCTGCCCTACCTATAAGGAACAACTCCGGGAAGTAAAAACGCGCGACCTGCACACCTATGGGTTCCTGGGATACCCGGTCCTGCAGGCTGCGGACATCCTCGTCTATAAAGCCGACAAGGTCCCCGTCGGGGAAGACCAGCTGCCGCACCTGGAACTCACCCGCGAGATCGCCCGCAGGTTCAACTCCCTCTATAAGACAAACTGCCTGCCCGAGCCCGACGCCATCCTCACCAAGGCCTCGCGGCTTGCGGGCCTGGACGGCAGGAAGATGAGCAAGAGCTACAACAACACCATCAACCTTTCGGATACCGAGGAGGTCATACGCAAGAAAGTATCCTCGATGATAACCGACCCGAAACGCATCAGACTGTCCGACAAGGGACACCCGGACGTCTGCAACGTCTTTGCCTATTACTCCATCTTTGCGCCGGGCAAGGATCCCGGGCTCCAGGACTCCTGCCGCAACGCCGGAGTCGGCTGTACCGAGTGCAAAAAGATGCTTGCCGGGCATATCCTGGAGCGGCTTGCGCCGTATCAGGCGCGGCGCCGGGAGCTGATACAAAATAAAGGCACGATCACCGACATCCTTGCCGACGGCAGAAAAAGGGCCAGCGCCGCCGCCGACAAAACGCTCGGAGAACTGCGCCGGGCAATGGGACTATGAGTTACAAGATAAAACTGCAGCTGTTCGAAGGGCCGCTTGACCTGCTGCTCTACCTCGTCAAGAAAGACCATCTCAACATCTACGATATCCCCATCGCCCAGGTGACCGAGCAGTACCTCGCCTACCTGGAACTGATGAAGAATCTGGACCTGAACATCGCCGGCGAGTTCCTGGTGATGGCGGCGACGCTGTTACAGATAAAATCCAAGATGCTTTTGCCCGCGCAGGAAGAGCCGGGGGCGGCGGCCGAAGAGACCGACCCGCGCGAAGAGCTGATCCAGCAGCTGCTGGAGTACGAGCGGTTCAAGCAGATCGCCCAGGAACTGCGCACGCGCGAACAGAGCCAGCAGGAGATCTACAAGCGGCCGAAGACGTCGGCCGCGGCAGGGCCGCAGGACGTCCCCAAGGACGCACCGATGTATTTCGAGGCGAGCATTTTCGATCTCATCACCGCGTTCTCCAAGGCGATGGAAGAGACGCCGAAAGGCCTGTTCTACAGCGTGGTCAAGGACGAGTTCACCATCGGCGAGAAGGTCCATGACATCCTGCACAAGCTGCTGCTTGAGGCGACGCTGCCGCTCTCCCGGCTGTTCGGGGAGGCGAAGAACAAGATAGAGATGATCGTGACCTTTTTGGCCATCCTCGAACTTATCAGGCTCAAAGAGATCGTGGCAGTGCAGCAGGAACTCTTCGGCGATATCCAGGTCGTCAGGAACCAGAACAACATCATCCCCTATGGACAACGGAACCAGGCGCAGAGCAACTAAGGAAAAAGAAGCCGCGGCAGACCCGACGTCGTTCGCCTACATCAGGGACGCCCTGCCGCCGGGCGCGCAGGAAGCCGTTGGGCCGCGCCTTGCGTCGAAACAGGAGACCGAAGAGGACATGGTCCTCAACATCTCGCTGCGGCCCACAAAACTTTCCGAGTTCATCGGGCAGAAGGACATCGCGGCGAACCTCAAAGTCTGTCTGGCTGCCGCGCGCGAGCGCAAGGAGCCGCTGGAGCACGTGCTCCTGTCGGGCCCGCCGGGCCTGGGCAAGACCTGCCTTGCGCATATCATCGCCCATGAGATGCACGCCAAGATCACCGCGACCTCGGGCCCGGCCATCGAGCGCGCCGGCGACCTCATCGGGATCCTCACCAACCTCGAACAGGGGGACATCCTGTTCATCGACGAGATACACCGGCTTTCCAAGGTCGTGGAGGAATTCCTTTACCCGGCCATGGAGAACTCGGAGATAGATTTCGTGATCGACAAGGGTCCGTACGCCAAGACCATCAAGTTCCACCTCAAGGCCTTTACGCTGGTCGGCGCTACCACCCGTTCGGGGCTTCTGTCCAGCCCCTTGCGCAGCAGGTTCGGCATCTTCCATCACCTCGATTTTTACGAGGTCGCGGACCTCGCGCAGATCGTCAGGCGGTCGGCGAAGCTCCTGAGCATCGAGATCGACGAGCCTGCAGCGCAGGAGATCGCCCGGCGTGCGCGCGGAACGCCGCGCATCGCCAACCGGCTGCTGCGGCGCGTCAGGGATTACGCGCAGGTCGGCAAGGAAAAAAAGATCGACGCCGGCGTCGCAGCCCGCAGCCTCGACGAGTTAAAGATCGACGCCTCCGGGCTTGACGACATGGACCGCAAGGTGCTTAAGACCGTGATCCAGACGTTCGAGGGCGGGCCCGTGGGCATCGAGTCGCTGGCCGCGTCCCTGAACGAGGAGCAGGACACCATCGTGGACGTGG
>JAQTMD010000073.1 GCA_028714595.1 Candidatus Omnitrophota bacterium | reverse complement strand
TCTGCTGAAACGACGACGAACCCTGCGTTGACGCCGACGTAGGCAGAGGTCATCAGCGGATCCATGGCAACGTTCAAGCCTACGTGCTTGGAGGAATAGATGGAACGTACGCCGGCAATGGACGAGGCAAGCGCGACCTCAAAGGCGACCTTTTCGTTCACCGACCACTGGGCGTCGACCTCGTCGAACTGCGTAAGATATTCGAGGATCTCGGTCGCGGGCGTCCCCGGATACGAGCAGGCGACACGTACGCCTGCCTCATAGGCGCCCTGGGCCAGAGCCTGGTCACCGGAGAGAAAAACGGTTTTTACGGATTTTGCGGCCACGGATACGAATCATGCACCGGATATTCCACAACCCCGGGGGTTCAACCCCCGGGGTTGTGACGGTAGTGGTTAGAATTTGATAGAGATTTCGGTCCTCAGGAACAGGGCTGGATCTTTCTCAACGTAGAATTTCTTGGGAACGAAATATTCGGCGAGGAAATACGCCGAGACGTTCTTGCTGAACGCGTAATCGATCCGCGCCTGGGGCATGTATCCCCTGTTCTTGCTGGTCCCGGAGAATATCGTGCTGGCAGCGACGTTCTCGTTGGCCCGCAGGAGATAAAACCAGAAACTCAACTTCATCTTCTCGGTCGGCTTGAGCTTGAGCGCAGCCCCGAACATGGACAGGTTCGTCCAGTACGCCGATATCCCGGTCTCTGCACCGTAGCTCAAACAGTACAACTCCGACCAGTTCGGCCAGCGGGAAAACAGCGGATTCCAGGATTCGTTATCGGACGTAGCGGGGTCATCGCCGGAAAGGTACACGTAGCCGAGGCTTGCTACCGGCGACCACTGCACGTCCTTGAAATCATGGTCGACCCAGAGATAGCCACCCAGGCCTTCGCGGTCAACGGTGCCGTAATCGCCGAACTGCGTTGCCAACTGGCCTCTCAACGTGCACGGCGCCATAACATACTTGGCAAACCCGCCGACGGTGTTAAGGTCAGAATCCTGCGCTTGCGCACCCGCACCGCCTTCATCGTCTTCATGCTTGTAGATGTAGTAGCCTTCAAGGTTCAGGTTCTCGATGCCCTTATTCTTCCAGTAGAGGATCAGGGCTTCCTCATCGGTGGTGTTCAGGCTGTTCTGGGCCTTGTCCAGCGTGGGGGTGGTCCTGCGCTCCATTTCCACGCGGTTGATGATCGGCAGGTATTCCTCGTCGCGGGTACCCTGGATGCCGATGACGTCAAGCACGTTCTCCTCATCGATGCGCCAGGCGGCTTTTGCGGCGTTGAAATAGAACGTGCGCGAGCCGTCTCCGGGGGTACCGTCCATGATCAGGAACCCTTCGCCGTAGGCGCCGAGAAAATCCTGGCGTCCCAAACGAAGGTCGACGGGCAGACCTACGACATTGCGCACATCGGCGTAGAGGTTATCCACGAGGATATCATTGAGGTCTCCGTGGTAACCCTTCTTGCTTGAGGTCTTGTCGGGATACGAACCCGAGGTGCCGCCGAAATAGGTATGCACCCTGAACTCATTGGCCAGACGCATATAGCCGGTAAGGTCTGTACCGTAATCAGCCTGTCCCCACAGTGTGGACTTTATCCTGAAAAAGTTGCGGTTGTCCAGGCCTTCATTGTCCATGTCCTTCCAGTTCCGCCAGTATTCGTTGCGTAAACGCAATGCCCCGCCCCACTTGAACTGCACCTCATCCGACGAACCGGCTCCCGCGGACGGTGCAGCAGCCTGCGCCCAGGCCACAACAGGTAACACAAAGCAGACTGTCAACAGTATTCCGATTATGCGTTTCACGTTACCCTCCTCAAATTCTCAGCTATTCCGAAGTTGCTAATTTGACTCCGAGCCCCGCACGAGCGCGGCTCGGAGTCTCGTTATCCGTTACACGTGCTTAAAACACGCCTCCACGTGATCCCTGGGAAGCTTCTTGGTGAACGTGCTCACCAGGAACGCCGTGACCAGCGAGATAGGCAGTATCACCACGATGGGATCGACCACGGTCCAGGGTGAACCCGCAAGCACCGGCTTGTTGAAGATGAACTTGCACAGGCCGATGGCAACCGCTTCCTTTTCGTGGATGAACAGCAAATAGAGCGCAGTGCCGAAAAACCCGACGCACATGCTTGAAATTGCGCCTGCCTTGGTCATGCCCTTCCAGAACAACGTGCCGATATAGGTCGGCAGGAACGCGCTGGCGCACAGGCCGAAGAATATGGCGGTAGCAATGGCGATGATACTCTCCGGAAGCTTGTACCCCAGTATGACCGTTACGAGGACTCCGATGAGTATGCCGATGCGCGTGATGGCAACAGTGTATTTCGTCTGCCTACCGCGCAGAATGCCTTTCTCGAAGAAATCCCTGCCGATGGAAGTGCCCAGGGCGTGGAACTGACCGCTGGACGTGGACATGGCCGCCGAAAGCAGCGTCAGCATGAACACGTACACGAACCAGGTGGGCAGAGCGCTGTTGATATACGTCGGGATTATCTTGTCGATATTCCCGCCGGCAGCGGCAACCGCGATCTTGCCGAACTGCGGGTTGTTCAGGAAATATACGTTGGTCAGCGCCCCTACCACAAAGGCCACGCCGGTCATCATCAGGATGAAGAGACCCCCGACGCCCACGCCGCGGTGGATCTCACGGTTGGACTTGACGGTCATGAACCTGACTGCCAGCTGCGGCTGCGCAAGCACGCCGATACCCACGCCCATGACGATGGTAGAGACCAGGTTCCACCACAGCTTTGAGCCGGTCACCGGCATCGCAGTCCAGCCGCGGTGGCCGATCTCAACCAGCTTGGGAGGGACCATGCTTGAGATATTCGTCAATGCCTGGTGCGCGACCGCCACACCGCCGAGCTTGACATAGGTAAAAACGATGAGGATTGCCATGCCCACGAACATGATCGTGCCCTGCAGGGCATCGGTGTACATGACGCCCTTGATGCCGCCTGCCAGCACATACGCGCAGATGATCAGCGTGTAAATGAGGACGGCGACATTATAGTTAATCATGTTGGGGAACGTCGTTTCGATGAAACGCGCGGCGCCGATCAGGACCGCCGCCGCATACAGGGGCATGAACAAAAAGATGATCAACCCCGCAAAACTCTGCATAAAGGTTGACTTGAACCTTCTCCCCAACAGTTCCGGGAAGGTGTGCACGTCGAGGTTGTGACCCATTTTCCTGGTGCGTTTGCCGAAGATGATAAACGCAATGAAAATACCCACGAAAATGTTCAAAAAGGTAAGCCACAAAAGACCCATGCCGAACAGACCGGCCGCCCCGCCAAAGCCCACGATCGCCGATGTGGAGATGAACGTGGCCCCGTATGAGAGCGCCATGACGACAGGATGCGTCTTCCTCCCTGCCACCATATAGTCCGCCGCAGTCTTTGTCTTCTTATAGCCGTAATACCCAAGGTAGCCGATGAGAAAAAGGTAAATTACGACTATAACCGTCAAAAGAAAGATATTTTCCATGTTTCCTCCTTATGAGATTATAATTCGTCCTTTACCACCTGCTCGTCCTTGGCCCATTTTGCGTCTTCGGGGTAGACCGTCTCGTCCCCTTTGTTCCAGTTCGCTGCTCCGTAGATGACGCAGAGAAGCACACTCAGGATGCAGAGCAGGTACGCCAACCACACACCAGGATCCGGTATTCCTAACATACACACCTCCTCACATAGAGATGTGACGCCAAGCACTCCTTTTCGCTTGGGCGTCAGCATAGAGACGCGCTCGATTTATTTCTTTGAATCGTGCGCTCTCAAGGTTATCTATGCTGGAAAGCCTCTTTCGCCCCAAAAATTGCCCGAAAAAGGACGTGAGAGTGATTATAGCATGTCAAGGCATATTTGTATAGGGAAAAAACATTATTATTTGCAAGGGGATAGGACTAAGAGAGGAGCGCGGCGAATCTATGCAGATTTAACAGGATTCTTCAGGATTCCGATGCCTTCTATCTCCACTTCGACGGTGTCTCCGGGCTGCATGGGGCCGACGCCGGGCGGCGTGCCGGTGGAGATCACGTCGCCGGGAAAGAGCGTCATGACGCTGGAAACAAAAGAAACAAGGGATTCCACGGGAAAGATGAAATTCGAGGTGTTTGAATCCTGCTTGACCACGCCGTTCAAACGGCTGACAATACGGGCCTTGTTCGGCTCCAGATCGGTCTCGACCCAGGGGCCGAAAGGACAAAAGGTATCAAACGACTTTGCCCGCGTCCACTGGATATCCTTTTTCTGAAGGTCTCTGGCAGTGACGTCGTTCAGACAGGTATATCCTAATATATAATCTTTGACCCGGGCGGGAACTATGTTCCCGGCGGTTTTCCTGATCACTATTGCCAATTCCGCCTCGTAATCCAACTGACCGACTCCTGCAGGGTAAATGATGCTTCCGTTGTGCGCCAGGCTTGCGGTGGGAGGTTTCAGGAAGATGACCGGTTCCTGCGGCACGAGCATTTTGAGTTCAAGGGCGTGGTCGCGGTAGTTCAGGCCGACCAGGACTATCTTGGAAGGTTCGGTGGGCGTTAAAATCTTCACTGCCGAAAGCGGGACAAGATTCCGCCCGGGCTTGATCTTCTCAAACGGAGGACTTTTGAGCAGGCGGAGCTTTTCCTTTTCCTGGATGCCGAAATAAACCCTTTTTTTGTATGAGAACCGGACGATACGCATGATTATAACCAGCCTATCATGGCAAAGGCGCAGATGGTCTTGGCGTCTTTGAGGGCTCCCCTGCGGAAGAGTTGCCTGATGTGCGAACGCGACATGATGGTCACGCGGATGACCTCGTCTGCCTCTGTCCTGCGCTTGACCTTGACCAGTTTTTCCGCCTTGAATATTTCTATCTTCTCGGTGGAATAGCCGGGCACGGGAACGATCGCTCCCAGGCGCTTTAATTTTTTCGCAGCAAAGCCGGTCTCTTCGACGAGCTCCCGGCGGGCACAGGCCCCGGGCGCCTCTTTTTTGGCGAGTGTACCTGCCGGCAGCTCATAGAGGTATTCTGCGATGACCGGCCGGTACTGACGGATGAGCACGACTTTCTCCTGTGACAAGAGCGGAACAATGAGCACTGCGCCGATATGGCGCACCACGTCTATGTCGGTAACAAAACCGTTGGGCAGGCGTACCCGTCTGGTGGAAACCTCGAGCAGCCTGCCCTTGAACTTTCGGCAATGCGACATGTGTAGTCGAAATGAATGGAAGAACAATCCTAATATTTAAAGTACTCCGGAGGCGTGGTCTGCGCAATATACTTTACCGCCTCGATGATGCACACGCGGATGGCCTTTTCCATCGGAGTATTCGAGTAGCCGCCCAGGCCCACCCCGAGCGGAACGCCGCCCAGGACGCCGGCAAAGATCCCGCCCATGACGTCGGTGGCCTGGCCCTGCACGCGCGTGGCGGCAAGGACTTCCGACGTGGAGGTATCGATGATACGGATGTCCAGCGCCATATGCGCCTTGTTCATGGCGCCGCCCATGATCGCGCCCACGATCGCGCCGCCGGCGCGGCCGCCGCCGCCGATCCCGCCGATCCCGCCCGAAGCCTTGGGTTCAAATTCGGTCACTGCCGCAGTGATCATGACGTCCGCGGTCCTGATCATTCCCTTTTGCGCGCCTGTCTGGCCGGGCGCTGCCGCGCCTGAAGCCGCCAGTTGCTGTTCCTGCATGACCGCATCCAGTACCTGGCGCTCGACGACGCGGAAACGGTTGGAGTTGACCAGCGCGGTGACTAACATGTCCTTGAGGCCGGTGCCGATCTCGCCGTAGGCCTTTGCCGCTTTGACATCAAAATCAGCCACTGCAATGCGCGCCTTGGGCCCGTTGTACTGGGGCAGGCCTTGAGTCCCTGCGTTGTTGTCCACCTGGGCTGTCGGCTGCAGTCCGGCGCAACCCTGGGAACAACTCATAAGACAGATGCCGACTGCAAGGATCAGTTTCTTCATCGCTTCCTCCCTTTTTCTGACCTGTCCACTTACGAAGTGGAACCGATCGGTTTACCCGCACCGGGTGTGGGGGTTTATAACAATTGTAGTACGCAACGCCGCCGGACGCAACAGATTTCATCGCTTAATAAAGCTTCTTCATCTGCGTCGAGGCATAATAGTGCCCCAGGATCTGCGAATACTCCTTGCCTGCCAGTGCCATGCCGCGGCAGCCTGCCTGGCACATGCCCACGCCGTGTCCCCAGCCGCCGCCGTAGAAAACGAACTGCTCCGCCTTTCCGCCTTTTCCGTACCGTACCTCTACCTTGAACATACTGCTGCGCAAGTTCCCCAGCACAGAGCGGATCTTGAGCTCCTGTTCCAGGATCAGCTCGCCTTTTTCGCCGATAATCGCCAGCGCCGCGATGTGCCCCGACGGATTGCGCCGGGCGACCTTGAGCGAACGGATGGCGCCGATATCCAGGATTTGCGAGACCATGGAGCGCAGTTCCTGCGCAGAATAAAGCCGTACCCAGCGGAAATTGCTCGACCTCCCGGAGGAGGCAAGGTCGCAATAGATGCCCGGTCCGGGTGCCTTCAGCCATTGCTCAAGCTGTAACGGCGAAAGCGGGAAACCCGGCGCACCGGCTTCCGGCATGTCCGGCGTGCCCTTGAAATATGCGACGCCGCGTTTACTGAAAACATTTTCCTGGGTGTGGCCGCCGCAGTTCGACGAGTAGACGGCGTCGACGGGCCGGCCGTCGTATTGCAGGACCTGGCCGCGCGTCTGGTCAACGGCGAGGTTCGAGGCCCTCGTTTCCTTCCCCACGCCTGCATAGACCTGGCAGTGGACATTGGCGCACAGGTCAAAGCCTTCTTTACGGTGCCTGCCCAGTTTTGCCATGGTCTCGGAACGCGCTGCCACTGCCTGGGCCTTTAATGCCTCCAGCGGCCAGGTAGCCGGCATCTCCGCCCGCACGACGCCGTACAGGTATTCCTCGAGGCCGATGACATTGATCACGGAAAGCTTCTGGTCCACGACGCTGATCTCGATAGTGCCCCGGTATGAACGGTCTTCGATGTTTTCCCAGAAATCGTTCTGGCCGAAGGGGACCTCAAAGACCGTGATGCAGCCGTGCGGCCGCGCAGGGGCTATGACGACCGCTTCATCGACCACCCAGTGCTGTTTGTCTTTGTCCGTGACGATTATCTTTCCCCCGTCAAACGTCATGAACCGGTAGTATGCATTCGCCGTGCCCCGGCCGACGATAAACCCGCTGCCCCTGGTCTTGATCACCATGTCCG
>JAQTMD010000072.1:6466-7304 GCA_028714595.1 Candidatus Omnitrophota bacterium | reverse complement strand
CCTCCCGGGCTTGTGTCGGAGGGGAAGTGATGGAAAAAAAGCAAAAAATGGAGGGTCTATGAATAAAGGCGTATCAGTTGCGCTTTTGGCAGTAGGAATTGTTCTCTTGGCTTTTGGTTTTAACGCCTACCACTCGGCTAGCTCTGATGTCTCGCGCTTTTTCACAGGTGCGCCTACAGATAAGGCGCTCTGGCTTCTGATTGGCGGATTGGTCGCTGGCATAGTGGGGATTTTAGGTCTAGTTCGAAAGTAAAGTTACACCCGGCGTTTGCGGCAGAAAGCCGCACACCAATCCATCCTTTAGGATTGGGTGTTTTCGTCTAACGGCAAGACCACGCTGACACGCGTCCCTTTGCCGGCTTCGCTTTCAATGAGCAGGCGGCCTTTGTGGTTCTCCACTATCGTCTTTGACATGGAAAGCCCCAGTCCCGTGCCCCGCTTGTCCCGTTTAGTGGTGAAGAACGGCTCGAAAAGCTTCTTCAGGTTTTCCGACGCTATGCCTTCCCCGCTGTCGGTAATCTCGATCACGCACGCGGGTCTGCCCCCCAAGGCCGCATGCTGGGGACTCTTGAACGTGCGTATCATGAGATCACCGCCGCCGGGCATCGCATCCGTGGCATTGGAGAATAGATTGAACAACACCTGCTGGACCTGGTTCCTGTCCACGCTGAGGGATACCCCCGTGTCCTCGAACCGGGTCTCAATACGGATGCTGCTGCCGGGCGCGCGGTACTTGAACAGGGCCAGCGCCTCGGTGACAAGTTCTTCGGGCTTGACCCGTTCGATCAAAAGCTCCGAAGGACGGGAGAACTTCAGGAGGTTGAGGACGATCGCATTG
>JAQTMD010000072.1:0-6456 GCA_028714595.1 Candidatus Omnitrophota bacterium | reverse complement strand
TGGCCCGCAGCGTCGCCTCCTTCATCTTCTCGAGGGCGGTGACGATGTTGGCCTCGGAGGGACCCAGCTTCATCTCCAGGAATTCCACGCCGCCCAGGATGATGGCTAAGGGGTTTTTGACCTCATGGGCAACACCCGCCGAGAAACGGCCGAGCGCGGCCAGCTTCTCCGACTGGATCAGCTGCGCCTGGGTCTCGTTAAGCTTATCGAGCGTGGTGTTCAGGTCATAAATCTTATGCTGCAGCTCGTCGTAGAGCTGGGCGTTTTCAATAGCCACTGCCGCCTGGCCGGCAAGGATAGACAGCATCGTCTCTTCACGCTGGGTAAAGCTCTCCTTGTTGATTTTGTCGGTCACATTCATCACCCCCAGGACGCGCTTCTGCGATGCGATGGGGATGCTGACGAACGTCGGCTCGGACGAACGTTTGCTCTCGTACACTGCGGCATCACCGGCGCGCAGCCTGCTGAAGGCGCTTATGTCCCCGAAGATCGACTGGTTTTGCAGGGCGACGTTACCCGCAATGCCCTCTCCCAGCGGTATGCGCGTGTTCTTTACCACGTCGTCCGGCAGTCCCCGCGCGGCCTTGATCGTCAACGACTTTGCATCTTCATCGAGGAGGAGCACCGAGCCATGGGCGGCGCCGGTGATCTCAAGGGCGGCATCGAGGACTCTGGATAACAGCTGCCCGGTATCGGCCGAGGCGGCGATGAAGCGGCTTATCTCGAACATGGACGAAAGTTCGCTGATGGCCACGTGGTCGAGATTCTGCTTCTGGCGAAGGAGGCACCGTTCAACGACGGCAAGAAATTCGAGCAGGTCGAACGGTTTGGTCAGATAATCAAAGGCGCCGACCTTCAACGCTTCCAAAGCGCTCTCAACGGTAGGATACCCCGTGAGCACGATCACCTCGACGAACGGGTTGTGACGTTTGACCTCTTTGAGCACGTCAAGCCCGCTCACGCCGGGCATTTTCAAATCGGTTATCAGCAAGTTATAGTAGGGGTCTTGCGCCAGGCGTTCCAGGGCGCGGGTGCCGTTCTCGGCGGTCTCGCAGACATACTCCTTTTGCTGGAGGAAAAGACGTAACGATTCACGGATGGCAGGCTCATCATCAACTATCAGTATTCGGGGACTTTGTTTCACGGTCGTCTTTCTTTGAAAAGCTCACGCGGCATCCCACGTGCCCGTATCAATGAGCACCTGGGCCACGGTCCTGCGGAGTTCATAGACATCAATGGGTTTGGTCATAAGGTCAAAGACTCCCAACCGGCGTATGTCGCTGATCACTTCCTCGGTCCCGTATCCGGTCATGACGATGACCGGCGGACACCGGGACATCCTTTTGATCCTGAGCAGAAACTGTTTCCCCGACATGACCGGCATAATCAGGTCAAGCAGGATCAGATGATACTCGTTATGCTTGACCATTTCCCAGGCGACTTTGCCGTCGTTTGCGGTGTTGATCTCAAGGTCCAGTTTCTCCAGGACGCGCTTGGAAAATTCCCTGATAACCTCCTCATCATCCACGACCAAGATTTTAGGCCTTTTATTGACAGTTTTCATAGCTAATTTGTTAACTAGAATATATTAACAAATACTTAAATATATGTCAATATGTATATTGAATATATTTTATCAGGTTTTAATAAATAACTAAAAAATAATTCAAATCTTGCTATATTCAGGTAGATATCTGAATCGGAAGGTTGATGGTTACGGTTGTTCCCTGTCCAGGTTTGCTTTTAACATCGATTTTACCATTGAGACTTTCTATGATCCGGTAAACGATGGAAAGGCCCAGACCCATTCCCTTCCCTTTCCCTTTGGTAGTGAAAAAAGGGGTGAATATGTTCCTCATGTTTTCCTCGGATATTCCGCAGCCGGTATCAGAGACTTGTATTTCGATGGTCTTATCCCTGGCCCTGTACGAGCTGGAAACCCTGATCTTTCTTGAAGAACTTCCAGGATGGCACTCGATCGCGTCACTTGCATTCCCCAGGAGATTGACCATGACCTGCTGGAGCTGGTTCTCGTCGGCTTTGAGCAGGGGCAGCCGTGTACCGAGTTGTTTTTCCACGGTGATGGTAAGATTCTTGAGTTGATCCTTCACCAGATCAAGCGCCATTTCGATCGGTTTGTTGATATTGATGTCCCTGGGCACAAAATCAGATCTGCGCGCGAACAGGCGGATGTTGTTGATGATCCCGTTCATGCGGTCGGACTGCTCGATGATCCTTTTCAGATCGGCGCGCAAGGGGTCGTCTTTGGGCAGGTCGCACAGCGCTGCCTGCGCAAACCCCTTGATCCCGGTAAGCGGCTGATTCAGTTCATGCGAAATGCCTGCCGCCAGTTTCCCCATGGCAGCCATCTTGCCGGACTGCAGCAGTTCCTCTTGTGTTTCCTTAAGCTGGCGGAACGCCTGTTGCAGCGAGTCTTCGGCTTTTTTGCGTTCAGTTATGTCGCGGAAGATCCCCTGCACGATTTTCCTGCCCCCCAGATCAAGGATATTCGCTTTTATGGCGACATCCCTGATCTGACCCGAACCCGTCACTATCTTTGCCTCGATGGTCTGACCATCGCATTGACTTATCGGCTGCAGGCACGCACTGCCGAACGTCACGTTACCTGACTCCGCGGGGTGCAATGTCTGCTGGTGGCTGCCGACGACTTCCTTTCTCGTCTTACCCACCAGCTTGAGAGCGGCCTGGTTACAGTCCAGAATTTTCCTGGTCTCCACGTCAGCCAAAAATATGGCGTCGTTGGCTTCCTCAAACAGCCTGCGGTAACGCTCTTCGCTCTGTTGCAGCGCCAGCTCGGCGTTCTTGCGGTCGGTGATATCGATGATATTACCCGAAATCTTTATCACTCTACCGCCGGCCTTGACCGGCGTTCCCATCGTCCGGACCCACCGATGCTGACCCTGCGCGTTTATGAATCCCAGCTCCAGGTCATAGGGCGCGCCTTCATGCAATGCCTGCTGGAATGCGTCCTGAACGACCTGCGAACAATCGGGCGAATAAAACGAAATATCGCGCGCAATATCGCTGGGGTTAAAATCATGGCCGACGCCATAGATACGGTACACCTCGTCGGTCCAGCTCATCGTGCCGCTGGCGACATCAAGCTCCCACCCGCCGACCCTGCTGATGCGCTGTGTTTCTTTGAGCAGGGCCTCGCTCTTCTGCAGACGCTCTTCCGCCTGTTTCTGACCGGTAACGTCTTCATAGATCGCTACGATCTCGCCCGAAGGCAGCTTTGAGACGTAATTGCTCTTCCAGCCGCTTATCCTGTTGTCCTTGTACAGCCTGACCGGGTGCTCTTCCGGGACGCCGGTCTTCCAGACCCTCTGAAAGACATCGAACAGGCCGAACTCTTTGACCCCCGGGAATACCTCGGTAACCTTTTTTCCGATTATCGCCCCGTTTGAAACGGATTCGATCTTTTCGGCCGCCTTGTTGAAACCGACGAATACGAAATCATCGCCGTCATCCACCGCCCTGTATACCGCGATCGCGGAATTGATATGGTCGACGAGCGTCCGGAACCTCGCCTCATTCTCCCGTAATCTGTGCTCGGCCAGCTTCATCTCGCTGATATCGAACAGTACGCCTTCGACGAAGCCGGGCCTTCCGTCTTTATCGCAGATATTGCGGACATGCTCGTGAAGCCAGGCGATGGTCCTGTCTTTGCGTATGATGCGGTATTCGCGTTCACAGGAAAAATCCGGGATCGACCTTATTTTTTCAAAAGAATCCCTGAGCCGTCCGGCATCGTCCGGATGGATGATCCGGACCCAGCGCAGCTTACGACGCACGAAATCGCCGGTATCGTATCCGGTGATATCCTTGACCTTTCCACGGAGGAAAACGGGGGTAAAATCCATCTTCCCCCGGTACGCGATACCGGGGAAATTATCCATGAAGGTACTGAACTGGTCTGCGTCTTCGAGAAAGCTCATACCCTGAAAAGGAAAACAAAAAAACCCATCGTGTGATTAAACCGCGCCATCAACACAATGGGTCCGGTATTTCAGCCATGGGGTGCCTCCCCTCCCCGCGAGGCATTACAGCTCCGTATTCCTATCTTATTTTGCCCTGACGGGCGTCCTCGAGTATCTTCTTCATTTCATCCAGATCGAACGGCTTTGCCAGTGAGGCATAGGCGCCAAACCGTGCCGCTTCAATGCTAATCGCCGGGTCAGTGAAAGCGCTTAAAATGACCACGACGATACCCTGGTCGAACTCTTTTATCTTCTTCAGCGTCTCGATCCCGTCCATGCCGGGCATGCGGATATCCAGCAGCACGATGTCAGGCCGCTGCGAACGGATCTGGTCAAGCGCCTCCTCCCCGCTTGCAGCGGTCATCACCCGGTAATCGCTCAAGGACCGTTCAAAGTATTCACGGATGACTGTTTCGTCGTCGACAACGAGGACCGCAGGACGCCCGGCCATGTCACGGCCCGTCTCCGGGCCCTTCAAGCGCGGTCTGAGGCTCATCTGGGACAGGAGCCACTGATCGATCAATTCTTTCTTAAACCGCCACTCGCTGGCGATCTTAAATGCGGGGATCCTGCCTTCACGGGCAAGTTTATAGACCGTCATCTTGTTCATCTTCAAGTAAGCGGCAGTCTGTTTGATGTCGAGCAGGCTTTCAACCAATGATACTCTCCCAGTATACTGTAACCTCAGCTGTTATAACACAATATAGCATATTATAACACACTCGTGACCCAAGGCAAGGGTTAATACCGGATCATGTTGTTCTTGATAAAGGCCATGAGCTGTCCTACGGTGACCGGCTTGGCGATGAAGGGGCGGCCGGAAATAGAATCTCCCTGGGGCGTAACTTCATAATCCCTGACCAGGGCAGTCAGGAAGCCCACCGGGATATCCCGCAGCTCCGCGTCCTGGCTCATCTGCTGGACGATCTCGCCGCCGTCCATGTCAGGCATGACAATGTCAAGGAGGATGAAATCAGGCTTGAATTCCCTGGCCGCAGGGATCGCCCGGATCCCCTTGGTCTCAGCCCTCACCTCGAATTCTCCGGTTTCCTCCAGGTTCAATTTCACAAGCCTGGCAAAACTCTCTTCGTCATCAACGATCAAAACTTTCTTTTTCTTCATCCTCTGTCTCCTTCCGGTTCAGCTTTCAGCACGATAGTCACCCGTACCCCCGTGCCTTCCGTGCCGTCCTTATTGGCGATCCTGATCGTGCCTTTGTGCGTTTCGATGATATTACGCACGATGGACAGCCCCAATCCCGTTCCGCCTCTCGAGCGTTTCGTGGTGAAGAAGGGGTCAAAGACCTTTGAGACGAACTGTTCTGGGATGCCCGTGCCGCTGTCCTCGACGGTGATCTCCACCACCTCGTCGCCGGGTTTGAAACAGTCTTCTCTGCGTTTGCCTGCGCCGTCGCACGGCAGGGTCACGCGTTCGACTCGCGCGGCCACCGCAAGCCTGCCTCCGGCCTCCATGGCATGCACGGCATTCTCAAAAAGGTTGATGAAGACCTGCTCGAGCTTGTTGCGGTCGACCGTGACAGGCGGCAGGCCGGCAGGCACGGTTTTTATGACTTCAATATGGTACTTGTCAAACTGGTGTTTGACCAAAAGCAGCGCCTTGTCGATGACGCCCTCGATCCCGAGCGGCCGTTTTTCTATCTGCGAGACGCTGGAAAAATCGAGCAGCCCTTTGATGATGGCGTCGGCGCGGTTGACCGCCTCTGCCATGTCCAGCATGACGGATGCCGTATTCTCGTCCGTGGGTCCGATCTTTTTCGACAGGTATTCGATGCCCTGCAAAAGGATCGCCAGCGGGTTCTTGACCTCGTGGGCGATCCCCGAGGCAAGCCGGCCCACGGTCTCCATCTTCTCCGCCTGGATCAACTGCGCCTGCGTCTCTTTGAGCCGGTCGAACGCCTTCTGCAGCTCGGATTCGGCACGGGTGCGCTTATCGATCTCGCTTTTCAGGCGTTTGATGGTCTCGATCAGCTCATTGGTACGCGCCATGACCTGCTGTTCGAGGCTCTCGGCGTGGCTGCGCAGCTCTTCGAGCCACCGTTTGCGTTCGATGGCGTAGCGTATGGAGCGCTGGAGGGCCATCGCATCGACTTGCCCCTTGATCAGGTAATCCTGGGCGCCCAGCTCGAGCGCCTCCACCGCAAGTCTTTCGTCGTCGATGCGCGTCAGGAGCACGACCGGGATCGACGGCCGGCGGCCGTACATCCTCATGAAGGTTTCCAGACCCATGCAATCGGGGAGCGTCAGGTCCAGCAGGATGATGTCAAAGGGTTTTTTCTCCAGAACCGTAAAGGCGTCGGCGAGGTCCTTTGACTGCTCCAGGCGGAACCGGCGCAGCGCGGGCGCCTGAAACAGGTCCCGGATGAGCTTGGCGTCAAACGCGCTGTCTTCGACCAGTAAGACGTCTAAAATTTTTTCTTCCATGCCGGACTTACATC
>JAQTMD010000071.1 GCA_028714595.1 Candidatus Omnitrophota bacterium | reverse complement strand
CGAGAGTGAGGCGTAAACCGCAGCACACGGCGAAAAAGTTCGTCCGCGAACAGACCCGAGGCGTTTGCGTGCCAGGACCCGCAAAACTCCTCAGATGCGCTTGGCGAGCCAGCGCCGGATGTCGGCAAAGACCTGCTCCTTGCCCAGCTCAACCGAAAGCGCGTGGTACATCTCAGGATACTTGATAAGCTCTTTATCCCTTGTCAGCAGGCGGTAAAAGATCACCTTGCTTGCCTGGGGGCTGACAAGCTTGTCCTCGCTGGGGACAAGGAACAGAACGGGCATTTCGATAACGGCGATGCGGTGGAACGCAGCCCGCTCGGCATAGAAATAATTCAGGACGAACTTTGCGCTGACCAGGCGGTGCTCGAGGAAATCCGTGTCGATCTGTTCCTGGAACCTGGGATCGCGGGTACACATGTCTCCCACAAAGCGCACCTTGAACTGCTTCTGCGGGTTGACAAACAGGTGCAGGAATACCCGCATATAATCCCACATCGATACCTGCAGTCTTATGCTGAAGGCCGGCGAGAGAAGGATCAGCCCCGAGAAAAGGGACGGTTCGATCTGCACCATGATGTACGACAGCAGCCCGCCGAAGCTCTCCCCGACCAGAAATATCTTTGAGCCGGGGTTTTCGGAACGGATAAGAACCGCAAGCGCACGGATATTGTCGTAATAGGTGTCAAAGGAATCGATGTGGCCTTTCGTCCCCTGCGTCTGGCCGAACCCCTGCAGCTCCAGGGCATATGAGGAGATATCCTGCGCGAGGAAGTATTCCGCCAGAACCTTCCACCTCCCTGAGTGTGCGCCCAGGCCGTGGACAAGCAGCAGGCACGCTTTCGGCGATGCCGCCTTCCACTGCTGATAGAGGATTCCGGTCTTGGCGTCTTTCTGCAGCGTCTCCATTTATTCCCTCGATATTTTTATGACCTTGTACTTGAGGATGCCTGCCGGGACTTTTATCTCGCAGATATCGCCTTCTTTGTGATTCAGGAGTCCCTGGCCAAGCGGCGAGGTTGCCGAGATCTTCTTCTGCTCGTAATCAGATTCTTCTTCGGAAACGATCATATAGGAAAACTTCTCGCCCGTATCCATGTCTTCGAGCGACACGGTCGCTCCCAGCAAAACCTCGTCGGATGGTATATCGTGGTCTTCGAGGATCTTGGCACCGGCCAATTTCTGCTCTAACTCCGCTATCCTTCGCTCGTTGTGCGCCTGCGCGTCTTTTGCCGCGTCGTATTCGGCGTTCTCGCCCAGGTCGCCGTGCTCGCGGGCTGTCCCGATTGCTTTGGACAGTTCCCGGCGCCGGACGTTCTTGAGAAACTCCAGCTCCTCATATAATTTCTCGTACCCTTTTTTCGTCAAATAGACGTCTGCCATTGCCGCTCCTAGCTGAATTCCCGGACATCGGGCCTTTGCCGCAGGCTCTTTTTTTGGGCATGCCTGCGTTTGTCTTCCAGCATTCTTCTCTTCTGGGCAGCCGAACGCTTGCGCTGCTGTCTGCGCAGTTTCTCGATGCTGCGGCGCCGGTTTGCGGCGTCTTTAAGCATCTGCTGCTCTATCTTATTGACCAGGATGACGCGCGCGCGAAACCGGTTCTGCGCCTGCGAACGCTCCTCCTGGCACTTTACCTCGATACCGGTGGGAATATGCTTGAGGTAGACGCAGGTAGAAGTCTTATTGACGTTCATCCCCCCGGGTCCCTGCGAATGGATAAAGCGCTCCTGTATATCCCGGGGCCGGATATGAAAACGGCGCATCTTTTCAAGAAGCGCCCTGTCTCTGGTAACGTCTAACCCGGCCGACCGTTGCATGGCGTCCTAATTCCGTAAGCTGGTCACCGGTGCCGGCAGCCTGCCGCCGCGCCGCATGAATTTCTTTGCACTCCACTTCTTGACGGGCATGACCACTGCCGTACCGAGCAGACCGCCGAGCGAGACCACGCTGCCCGGCCTGGTATTGGGGATCGGCAGGATGCGTACTGCCGTGGTCTTGTTATTGATGATGCCGACGGCAAGTTCGTCGGCGATGATGGCATTGAGCGTCTCTGCCGGCGTCGATCCGGGTACTGCAACCATATCCAGGCCCACGGAACAGACTGCGGTCAAGGCCTCGAGTTTATCCAGGCCGAGCGAGCCCCGCTGCACTGCCCTGACCATGCCCGCGTCTTCGCTGACCGGGATAAAGGTGCCGCTCAATCCTCCGACGAGGCTCGAGGCCATTGCCCCGCCCTTTTTCACTGCATCCATGAGGAGCGCTACAGCCAGCGTCGAGCCGTGTGCGCCGATACTCTCGATGCCCAGGGCCTCGATGGCATTGGCCACTGAATCTCCGTATTTCGTCGTGGAAGCCAGCGAGATGTCCACGATGCCGAACGGCACGTGCATCCTTTTTGCCAGTTCCCTGCCGATAAGTTCTCCGGCCCGGGTTATTTTGAATACCGTACGCTTGATCATCTCCGAGACCTCGGTCAGGTCGCACTCCCTGTTCTTCTCGATGACGCTGCGCACCACGCCGGGGCCGCTGATGCCGATGTTCAGGGCTACGTCAGGCTCTCCCACCCCGCAGAATGCGCCGGCCATGAACGGATTGTCTTCCGGGGCATTGACGAACACCACGAACCTGGCGCACCCCGCTGCCCTTTTCGTCTTGCGCGCGGTCATTTTGAGCATCGGACCCACCAGGTTCACCGCGTCAAGGTTCATGCCGGTGGTGGTCGTGCCCACGTTCAAAAACGAACAAACGGTCCTGGTGCGTGCAAGCGCGTCAGGCAGGCAATCAAGGAGCGTAGCGACGCTACGCGTCACTTTCTTCTGGCACAGGCCGCCGAAACCGCCGATAAAATCTATGCCTGCTTTTTGCGCGGCCCGGTCGAGCGTATCAGCCATCTGCAGGAACTTCGCACGCGTACAGTGGCTGTCCATGAGGAGACTGACGGGTGTGACGGCAATGCGCTTATTGACTATCGGGATGCCGTACTTCTGCTCCAGGGCTGCTGCTTCGCGGATCAGGCTGCGGCCGCATGTCAAGACCTTATCGTACACGCGCTGCCGGAACCTGTTGAAATCGGAGTGCACGCAGTCACGCAGGTTGATCGCCAGCGTGGTCGTGCGTATGTCGAGGTTCTGGTGCACGACCATACTGGCTGTTTCAAAGACTTCTTCGACGGTAAAGGCCATGATTATACCCTGTGCATCGACTTAAAGACGTTCTCGTGCTGGACCTGGATGGTCAAATGCATCGCCGTTCCAAGCTTCTCGAGCTCCCCGGACAACCGGGCAGCCGGTTTTTTGTACCCCGACATGTCCACCAGCATGGCCATCACGAAGAACCCTTCCATGATCTTCTGGGAGATGTCTTCGATGTTGACGTTGTTCTTATAGAGGAGCCCGGAGATGCGGGCAACGATGCCCTTCTGGTCCCTGCCGATCACCGTGATAAAAGAAAGTTCTTTCTTCATCTTTCTATCCTCTAACGTTGGCCTTTCATCTTCTGGTAGAGATACGAACGGTAGCCGGGCCCCACCACGTCCTTGGGGTAATCCGTGACCCACATCGCATCCGGCCCGGGACCGGCGACCAGCCGATTGCTGTACATCACCCGCTTATTCCTGGAAAGATCGAAATTCGACTTGCCCGCTATCTCCGCAGACTGCAGGAGCAAGCCGGAGCCCTCGCCTTCGAATCCTGCAAGCCTTCCCGGTTCCAGGAATTCGCCCGGCGCGGCAAGCTGGGCGTATAATTTGTTCTTCCCCGGATCGCCGCCTTCTTCCCCGAGCAGGCCGTACTCTTCTTCCGGCGAACTGGGCACGTACGTCGCAAGGTTCACGGCATGAAAGCTGCCTTCGTCAAACTCCCAGTCGGCGCGCGCTCCGGTAGAGCGCCTGGCAGTCACCTGATAGATATTTCCGTCGGGCCCGCGCAGCGTTATCAGGACAAAATCCTGTCCCACCAGATTTCCGACGTTAAGGCCCATCACGTTGATGACCTGGAAATTGCCCTCAAAGAGATTGAGCTTGGTGACCAGGAAATAAACCAGTTTCTCTTCGAAATCCGCCGACATTACGTTGCTGGTGTCGAATGTCGCCCGCTCACCCGGCGCCATGACCCCGCTGCGCAGCAAATAGACCCACATGACCACGCCTGTCATGACCACCAGCACGACCAACGAAAAAAAGAACCGTTTCATGAAGACTCCATATTTCCCGGCTTCAACCTTCCGGGGTTTATTGTATCACAGCGCAGTTTGCAGCGCCACAACTTAAACGCGCACGATCTCATACTCCACGTTGCCCAGCTTCAGTCCAAAGGCGTGCTCAAGCTGGCGCATTCCGTCCCGCGCAGGATGGGCGTTCTTAAAAACGTCTGCGCCCGCGGCTTCCAGCGACAGGTCGAGGCTTGCCTTATCTATGGCAACCGGGTCCACAGAGGCAAGGATCCCGACGTCAGGCGCAATACGGGGGTCGTCTTTTGCCAGGCAGTCGCATTCCGCGGTGATCTTGGTGCAAAAATTAAGAAAAACGGCTTTGCCCTTTTTGTTTGCCAGGACCGCCGCAGCGTACTCGACCATTTTTTGCTGTATGAGATCGCCGCCTGCTTCCCATTTGACGTCAATGGCTGCGCAGGTACAGGCTGCGATGCAGCTGGCGCAGCCGATGCATTTGGCGGGGTCAATGACGGCTTTTTCATCTTTGAACACGATCGCCTGCGCAGGGCAGACGAGGCTGCAGGCCTTACACCCCTTGCATCTGCGTTCCACCACGAACGGCGCGATATCCCCGTGCTGGAACAATTTACCCGAACGCGTGGCACAGCCCATGCCTACATTTTTGAGCGCGCCGCCGAAACCGGTCATGATGTGCCCCTTGAAATGCGCTACTCCCACGATGGCGTCCGCGTCATGGAAAACCCCGGCTATCCTGGCGAGTTTGACATAGGTCCCTGTTCGCCTGATCTCACGGATATTCTCCGGCCTGGTATCGTCGGGAATGATCACCTCGGCGCCGATCGCTTCAGGCGTAAACCCGTGTTCATACGCAAGCGCCAGGTGATCTTTGGAATTCGTGCGTTTTCCTTTGTAGAGGGTATTGGTGTCGGAGACAAACGGCCGGGCCCCCTGCTTTTTCAATTCCTTTACCACGATTGCCAGGTACGCGGGATTTACGAACCCGGTATTGCCCTGTTCCCCGAAATGCAGTTTGACTGCAACCGTCGCATCCCGCGCAAGGGCGTCGAATACCCTGCCTGCTGCGATCAAACGCTCCAGTTTTTTTGCGACCTCCGATACTACTTCGTCGTTTGTGACCGGGACAAAAAAGACTTTACTTTTCATACGCACTACCTTCCGCGGGCTAAAGTTTCTTTCTTGACCTTGCCGTTCGCATCCGCATGCGTGACCTTGACCGGATACACTTTGATCGACCGCTCGGGCCTGGTCGGGCATTTGGTCTGGCAGATGCCGCAGCCGATACAGAGTTCCGGCCGTATATAGGGCCGCGCGATCATCGTGCCGTTTATGTCCTGCTTTTTGAACCTGATCGCCTTGTTGGGTATCGGACAGTGTTCCTCGCAGACAAGGCAGGTCTTCTTTTCCTTCCAGGGCAGGCAGATCGAGCGGTTGATCTTTGCGATACCAAGTCTTGTCAGGCGTTTCTCCCGGGGGGTGAGCCTCGGCAAAGCGCCGGTGGGGCAGACATTGCCGCACAGGGTACAGCGGTACTCGCAGTATCCGATCTCAGGCACCAGCCGCGGCGTCCAGATGCCTGTCATGCCCGACTCGAACATTGCCGGCTGCAGGCCGTTGGTGATGCAGACCTTCATGCAGTTGCCGCAACGCACGCAGCGGTCCACGAATTCATCTTCCTCCAGCGCTGCCGGCGGCCGGATGACTTTTGCCCGCCCGGCTGTACGGACGGCGGCAGGAAAACCGAGCGCAGGCACAACAGACACTGCCGCCAGTTTCAGGAAATCCCTGCGCGTGATTCCGTTTCCGGAAGGCTTTGGGCGCTGTTTTACAAAAGAGAACGTTGTTGCCTGCTGCGGGCAGTCATAGACACAGTCCATGCACAGGATACACTCGCTCTTGACGTAGCTTATATCCCGGCGTATGGCGCCCATCCGGCAGTCGCTTACGCACTTTTTGCAGGCCTTACACGGCTGCACCCGGCGTTCTAAAAAGGCCGTGCGCGCTGCGAGCGCGTACAATGCGCCCAAAGGGCAGAGGACCCGGCACCACCAGCGTCTCAGTTCCCATGCCGCGTACATGATCCCGGCAAAGAGCATAAAGATGAAGAGCGCGTGCGTGAAATAATAGGCCTTGACGCCGAGGAACGACATCCGCAAGGACCGGTACAGGTCGTAGACCGGTCCATAGAGCCGGAATATCCTTATCGTCCAGGAGAACAAACCGTTGATGAGCAGGGTCGTTGTCGGAATGAGATTCAGCGACACAAACCTGGCCATGATCACCTGCGGATCAACCACCCAGGCAAGCTGCAGGCCTGCCGCCGCAAAAATAACCAGCAGGCCGAGGACCAGGTATTTTATGCGCCGCAGTTTTGCGTTCCTGCCGTCGGCGAGCGTCCGCTTTCTGCCGAACGACCCGGCAATGTCGATGCACGTACCCAGCGGGCAGACCCAGCCGCAGAAAAATCGTCCGATGACTGCGCCGGCTGCAACGAGCAACAATGAAACGGCAATGCCCGGAAGGACAAGCCGCCGGGCCAGTGAAGTCAGCAGCATGATCAGGGGGTCGGTCACAAAGAACGTATCGGCAGGCACGGCGCCGGTCAACGGATACGTCGTTGACCAGAGGATATAGATGAACAATGCCAGGAATGAACCCTGGACTACTTTCCGCGCGACGATCAGTCTTTTCATCAAAGCTAAAGCGAAACCTCCAGGATGTCTTTATCTGCGTAATACGGCTTACCCAGGCCCCGCTCGACGGCATTGGCGATGTAACCGATGCCGTTCGGGTCACGGCCGACAAAGCGCGCGGCATAGACATCGGCAAGCACAAAGTCTGCTGAAGCGATGACCGTCTGTAAAAGCCGCACGTCGGCAAGGCTGCCGCCGCTGGGACCGTTGCGCTCAAGGTAACGGAAGGCATCGATGACGGTCAGATTCGGCGTGATAAAGTCGGCGATCTCGAATATCTTCCGGTTCAGGTCGACGTGCATCAGGCCGCGGTTCCCGCCGCAGATGCCCATCATGTTTTTCATGCCCAGGGTAAGGCTTGTGGAACCATGGTGTTTGAGCACCGGGACATTGATAAAGGTATCGCATTCGACTGCGTCCCGCGAGACCGGCCAGCCCTCCATGAGGCTGTGGTAATCAAAGTGCGCCTTGACCACGTTCCAGCCGTCAAAATAATAGACC